>JAKSSN010000053.1 GCA_024403095.1 Oscillospiraceae bacterium | reverse complement strand
ATGCTTTTCTGCGTAGGGTCCAACGGCGCAAGTACACTCTATTTTTCAGATCCTTACACATATTTTGATGCCGGGGAGATTCCCGGAGCCAAAAACCTGTTTGATAATATGATCGCCGCACGCCTTTGCAAACCTTTTATTGCGGTGTGTATCGAATACCGCTCCGTTTCCTATACGGATGATATGGCCTACTGGCAGGACCGCGAGCAGGTGAAGCAGGAACTGGTGCAGGATATTTTGCCCTACCTGATCGGGCACTATTCGCTGTACGCAAAAAGCACGGAACGCGAAGAGCTGATCCGAAACAGAGAGCACATGGCATTTTTTGGGTCCAGCTATGGCGGGTATATCTGCCACACGGCCGGATTGATGGACAGTTTTGAACTCATTGGCTATTTTGGAACCAGTTCCGGCGGCTGGGTGTATAATGCAATCTCGTCGGGAGCGGATGCCTCGGACTTGCCCCTGTATTATTTTTATGCATCCGGCGGCTCGCCTTATCTGGATGAATACTACAATGGGTCCACGGGGGATTACAGCTGCTTTTTGCGCCGGTCGGGAAAACTGATCGATGGCGTAAACGGGCATTCCGGCCTGATCGAAGGCGGCAACCATAAGGCGGGAACCTGGGTGACCGCCCTGTTCAATTTTGCCCGGCTGAGCTTCCATGGAGATCCGTAAACCGTGAGGTGCGAAGATGGATAAGAAAAAACATAAGCTGCTGCCTTCATTCCCGGTGTTTATGATCATGCTGTTGGCCGCTGTGCTTTGCGGAATTGCAGCAGGTGCAATCGTCAGCCATGCGCAAAAAGGCTCGCTGGAGGATCTGCGGGAAACGGCAGCGCAGGATTCTGCGCCACATAGGGAAGAGCCGGGGATCCCGGATAAAGACCTTCAAGAAGAAATACAATTGGAAGAGCTGCCTGCCGAACCGGAAAATCAGAGTGCTGGCAGCGTTTTGGAGGCGGATCTTCAGCCCCAACGGTTCACCGGCCAGCTGCTTGGAGCAGAGCTGTTTGCCGACTGCCCGCAGCAGGGCACACTGGAGTACCGGAGCTACCAGGCAACCGATGTGGCAAGCGGAAAGACGGTAACCAAAAACATAATCGTATACCTGCCATACGGTTACGATTCTGCCTTGCACTATGATGTGGTGATCCTGTGCCACGGCGGCGGAGGAGACGAGAGTTACTGGTTTACGCCTACAAAATGCGAAAACGGCGTGAAAGGAAACACAAAAAATCTGCTGGATAACATGATCTGGCTGGGGCTTACCAAACCCGTGATCGCGGTTTCGGTCAGCTGGCGAAACGATGTTACCTGCGGTAACGGAGCGTTTGATGTGCCGCAGCTGGTGCGGGACAGTGACCAGCAGGGCCCGGAAATGCGGGACGATATTCTGCCTTTTGTGGCTGAAAATTATGCGACCTGGGCAAACGGAAGCGACAGCGCAGCTATTGCGGCAGCCAGAGACCATTTTGCCTATGTTGGCCTTTCCTGGGGCTCGATGACCGGCATACTGGGCGTGATGCAGTATGACCTTGAACAGATTGCCTGGTATGGGCTGCTGGCGCAGGGAGGTTTTTCTGCCAAACCTGCCGTACAGAATGTGAACAGCAAGTGGCAGGATGCCCCTGTGCGGGCGATGATCAACGTGTGCGGAACAAAGGACAAGAGCATGGCCTCCGCGCAGGCGGTATATAACCAGATCCTTGGGGGATGCAAAAACATGGTGGAAGGCAAAAACGCGTGGTTTTTCACCATTGAAGAAGGCGGACATGCCTATGGCGTGTGGGAAGCAGGCTTGTATAACTGCCTGCAGATCTTTTTCCGCTGAAACTAAATAAACAACAGCCCGAATGGAGACCATTCGGGCTGTTTTGCTTATTCATTGGGAACGGCGGTGGCAAAATAAACAATATCGCTTACGATCTGCTGGCCATTAGAATAGAGCATCGGGTTTTCAGTCTGATGATTCAGCACGATCGTAGCGGTCTGGCCGCCGTCTAAGGTGTAGGCATTGGTAAGACCGCGGGAGAGCAGGGTTTCGGCCAGAGTCTGCACGGTGCAGCCCCAGGCGGTCAGCCCATTGCTGCGGTCGGTATTGGCGGCAACGGTAAGGTAATGGAGCTCACCCAGCTGCGAGATTGCCATGCGGGGATAATCCTCGTTTGCCTCGCCGTAGGGATACCGGGCGGGTGCCACGTTCTCTCCGTCAAGGATCAGGATGGGACCAAAACAGAGCGAGAACTGAATGCCGTTTTCTTCCACAAACTGCTGTGCCTGCTCGCGGGAAGAGAAGGCAGCCATATCCTTCAGAATCAGGTTGCCGGAAGAAGTAATAAAACAGGTGTCGCAGGAGGTTTCGTAGCGCATGATCTGCCCTTCATAAACGGATACACCGATTTTGCGGCGGAAATGGTCGTACATGTCGCCACTGGCGGCTGCAACTGCGTTCACCTGCGCGGAAAGCTCGGTGGGCGTGATGTATTTGGCAGCCCCATAGGTGTCGTTCACAATTTTGCGCCGGAACTGGGATGCGTCGGAGACCTTAACTTCACAGAAGGTGCCAAAGCTTTTACCCAAAGCCTCATTCCAAATCAGAACCAGGATGGAGTCGTCCAGGTAATAGCGGATCCGGGTGCCATTTACCAGCTCAGTATCCGGGGTGAGGAGCGTTTCCTGGCCGTCCAGCAGATTCCTTGCCTGGGGCGAGCTGAGAAGCTGCTCCAATTCATCGATGCTGCCGAGAGTTCCATAGCATTCAGGGTTGGGAACATATCCCACCGCACGGCCGGCGGGAATGGAATAATGAACCGGGTAGATGGGCAGGTCAGATAAAGCCTTGTCTTTTGCTGCCTGCAGATATGCTTCCGGGGATGCAGGGGCGGAATAAACAGGATAAGAAACTTCAGACTCCTGAGAAGAAGAGCTGGCTGCGGGAGGCAGCGGGGCAGGAGAGGGAGAAGCTTCAGAGGGCTTTTTCAGCAGCGAAGCAGCCAGAACAATGCAGGCAGCCAGCAGAACAATATTTAAAACAACCAATGCAACCAGCTTTTTCCGCCGTTTCCGCCTGCGGCTTCGTCTTTTTATGTTCGGATCGTTATTCATGTTCAGCTCCAAAATCTCCGCAGGTTATTGCGCGGTACAGTTCGTCATTCATCACAACAAGGCCGTGATCCGTTTCAACCCGAATGAGGTCGCAGTGAATATAGGGTTCACAGTCGGCCAGAACGGCAGCAAGCGCAGCTTCCCAGGCCTGTTCTTTTACTTCCGGCAGATAGTTCCGGCTGGCATCATACAGCTCATTGGGGCTGGAGGCACCGTCTGCGATAATTTTCAGCTGGTCAGGGACCTGCTCAGCTGCTGCATCCACCAGCTCCGGAAGATTCAGCCAGGTGACGGAAACAGTAACTTCTTCTGTGCCTTGAATGGTCCAGGAAAAACAGTCGCGGGCAGCCTGAGAGAAGACAGATTCCCCGGGGGAAGAGAGCGTACAATTTGCCGTAAGCTGCGATGCGGCAGCCAGGTCACCCTGCTGCACAGCCTGAAGAAAGCTGCTGACGATGCTTGCGGCATCGGGAAGCGCTGGCTCTTTCTGTGTTTCGGCAATGGGGGAACTGCTCTCCGCGGCAGCGGGTACCGAACGCAGCTGAAGAAAAACCAAACCAACCACCAGCAGCGTGAGAAGCACAGAGGAGATCGTAAGCAGTTTGATTGCTTTTTTCATGGGAACCTCCGCCTAAAAAGAAAATTATATGCGCAGAGAAGCTGCGCACGGCTGCCCGGGTATTATACTATCAATTGCCGGCCCAGCGCAAGACAGATGCAAACAGCAAAAGGTCCGCCCTTAGATTCTCAGGGCGGACCTTTTTATACAGTGTTAAGTTGGGAGTTATGCGTTTTTGCGCCAGCGAAGCCAGGCAATTGCAATTGCAAGCGCACCGCTGGGAATGATCATAAAACTGGTGGAACCGGTGAGGGAAGGAACCAGAATAAAGAGAATGCTCATAAACAGCAGGGGCCAGATGGCAGTTTTCATGTTGCGGCGGTAATACTTATATGCCATGGCACCAAACAGAGCGGGAACCACGTTATCGAATGCGGGCTGAAGGACAGGGCTCTGCAGAATGGGATGCAGGGGGATCAGGAGGGCAACGCCAACGGCCAGCACCAGAATGGTGACAAGAGAGGAAGTTGCGATGGAAAGGGTGCTGATGATCTCGTTTTCGGCGGTGCCGCTTTTTGCGCCAACAATATCGCGGGCGTTGATGGCGCAGGGAATCTTCATGTTAATGAGGTTGCCGGTGATAAAGGCCAGGTAGCTGCCGCCGGAACCGAGCATGGGAACATAGACCAGGTACTCAACCACGCAGCTTACCAGCCACACGAGGCCAACCGCAAAAAAACCTTTGCCGAATGCGGCAAGATTGGGCATGGCGCCCAGTACTGCGCCCATTACAAACGGCGCGGCAAGCAGCATGACCAGCGTGATGGTGCAGGCAATGCGCCCCAGCAGGTGTGTGCGGCGGTTATATTGTTCAAACAGTTCGTTTTTCATTGCTTCATCCATAGTTCACGCCTCCATTTCAAAGAATCGGGTTCAGTACCACAGCACCCAGCATGGCAAGGATCATGCTGCCGGCAATGGAAAAACTATCGACCCAGGCGGCATTCTTCTTTTCGGCCAGCCAGAGGAAACCGGCCATTACCAGCCCGGCGATCACCACCACGGCGATCGGCATCAGCGACCCGGCAAAATGGAACAAACCGCCAGAAGAAACAAAGCCGCCGATATAGCTGCCGATGTATGCGCTGACCAGACCAATAAACATGGCGGTCATAGCGGTGTCACCAAAGCCGGGCCGATTACCGGCCTTTTTGGAGCCGCCGTTTTTCAGGCGGGAGGAGTAACGTTTTGTGAACAGAATGGAAAACAGCATGCCCCACATGATGCAGAAGCTCATCATAAGAGCAATGGTGGTAAAGGCCTGCAGCGTCATCTCGGATGCGGAAAGGCCGGAAAGACCAATCTGCTCTGCGGCAGCTTCCGCAACCTGGGTCTCGTAGTGCAGGGCGCCGATGACGGAAAGGCGCAGCCAGGGCAGCGGAGTTCCCAAACTGCCGGATAATGCGATTACACCAAGAAGGATACCCACGCTGGGCAGAATCGTGAATGTGGCGCTGGCAATGATCGTGCGCTTCATTTTTGCGGTGTCCATTCCAATAGCTACGCCTGCCTTGTAGGCACGCACCATAAAGAAAATGCACACAGCAGCCACGAAAAGGATGATCACACCGCAAATCAGGTACATTGCGGGGCTGTTCAGCTGAGCAATTACAGACATAAAGCTTCTCCTTTTTAATAATAGAAATTCTGCGAGGGAATAAAGGAATGCTGATTAAAATTTTTGAAGCTTCCCATATTATATTCTGCGGTGAAACTGATGTCAAACAGTTCCTTTTTTCAAACCGGAAGGGATCGCCGCATAAAAACGGGCCGGATTTCTTCTCAAGCTTGACGGCCCACGAAAAGTATAATAAAATTCTTATTTGTGTCGGCCTGTGCCGACAGAGGAATTAAGATCCCCTGCAAGGGGAGAACAACAAAAAGGTTTTATTGAATGAATAATAAGATAAAAAAGACACTGTTAATCGTAATTATTGCCGTGCTCGCATTGGGCCTGGCATTTGTGGTGATCGGCCTGCGGACGGGCCTGGTTTCGCCTGCAGCTTCGAAGGGCGAGAATACAGCAACAGAATCCCGGCAGCCCAATTCCTCCGCGGAGCCGGAGATCACTCCCGAACCCGAGCCAACACCGGAACCGGTTGACTATACGGTGCTTCGAATCACCGAGCTGATGCCCTCAAACAAATCTACGCTGGCAAATGCAGACGGCCAATTCCCCGACTGGCTTGAGGTATATAATGCAGGAACAAAGGCAATCGACCTGGAAGGCTGCGTGCTGACCTGCGGCTCCAGCAAGTATGCGCTGGAGGGAACCATTGCACCGGGTGCCTATCTGTGCGTGATGGATGACCCTGCCGGAGAAGAAAAACAGCTTTCTCTGCCAAAGGATGGGGCCGAGGTCCTGTTGTATTCTCCTGAAGGCGAACAGATCGATGCGGTGGCCTATCCCCAGACCTTGTCGGACGTAAGTGTTGTGGTTGAAGAGGGTACCCTTTCTGCTACGGATTTTCCCAGCCCCGGTTACGAGAACACGCCGGAAGGCTGTGCCCGGTTCCAGGCAGAACGCACCGTATCTGAAAGCCTGCAGATCAACGAGGTACTGGTATATAATGCCTCGTTTAACAAGGTGGGAAAAGAATATTATGACCTTGTGGAGCTGAGGAATGCTTCTTCCCAGGCAATTCAGCTGAGCAGCTGGTATTTGAGCGATAAAGGCAGCGAACGGGCAAAATATCAGCTGCCGGAGGTGACTCTTGGCGCCGGGGAGACCTTCCTGGTCTACTGCACCGGAAGCGAAGAGCTTGCTGCACAGAATGCTGCCTATGCACCGTTTGCCCTGAGCGCGGAGGAAGATACCCTGTATCTCAGCGCCAGCGACGGCACCCTCTGCGACTATGTGCACCTGAAAAATATTCCGTATTGCGGAAGCATCGGACGCCTGCCCGGTCAGAACGGATTTTTCTATTTCCTGAATCCCACGCCCGGCCAGATCAATGCAGGAACCTGCGCCCCTGTGGTTGCAGAACGCCCCGTGCTTGATGGAAAAGACGGCGTGTTTGACGATGTTGACTCGATCACGGTCACGCTGAGCAGCAGCGGTGAGATCCACTATACCATGGACGGCTCCACACCCACGGAAGCTTCCCCGCTCTACACTGGCCCGATCACGCTTTCTTCTACCGCAGTTATACGCGCCATCACTGTGCGTCCGGGCTGTCTCAACAGCGAATCGCTTGACCTGAGCTACATTATTAATGAAGGCCTTACCCTTCCGGTATTCAGTGTTGTTATGGACCCGGCTAAATTTGTTTCCATCTATAATAACCCCGATGGCCGGAACGAAAGCCCGGCAACAGGCTCCTTCTATGATGGCGAGGATGGCTTTACCATCCAGTGCGGGCTGAAGCTGCACGGCGCAACCTCGCGCTATGCACAAAAGAAAAAATCCATGAAGCTTACCTTCCGCAGCCGCTATGAAGGCAGACTGGAGTATGACCTGTTTGAAAACGGAGTAACGGAGTTCTCGTCTATTCTCCTTCGCGCAGCGCAGGAAGATGTGTTCTCCACCCTGATCCGCGACCGGCTCATGCATCAGCTGGCAAGCGAGGCATATCCTGACCTGTCGGTGCAGGACGGCAGATATGCGATCCTGTTTATCAACGGCGATTATCGGGGCATCTACAGCCTGCGCGAGGCCCATTCTGCTGCCCATTTTGCCGCACATACCGGCCAGAATGAAGAGGATATCATCCAGTGGCAGGAGGCATGGCCTGCAGATTCCGTGATCGGCGAGGTATACCGCCTTACGAACAATAACCTTGCCGACCCCGAGACCTATGCCAGGGTTGCGGAGCATCTGGACCTGAACAGCATTATGGAGTGGACCATTATTCAGGCATTCAGCGGCAACTTTGATATTGCACCTCCCAACTCCCGCTTCTATTACAATACACAGACCCAGGTTATGAGCTATGCTCTGGTCGACCTGGACCTGGGTATGTTTGAAGACTGGTATTGGACCAAGGCTTTGGATTCCGGCTACGCACTCAGCTCCCTTTCCAAACGGCTGCTCTCGAACCCGGAGTATCGGGCAGAATTCCTGCGCCAGATGGGTGAGGCGCTGTCGGGACCGCTGGCGGACGAAAATGTGCATGCAGAGATCGATGCCCTGGCGGAACAGATCCGGCCGGAGATCGAGCGCGACCGCGCAAGATGGGGCGGCTCCGTGTTCAACTGGGAAAAGATGATCAACGATCTTCATAATTTCATTAACAGCAACGGCGGACGTGCCAAGGCAATGATCTCCACGCTGAATAAGTACACAAATATTACTGCAGCAGAAAAAGAACTGTATTTTTCTGAGGTGAAATAAAGCAAAATGCGTACAGCAGACCGAGAGGGAAGCTGTACGCATTCTGCATTTTTTGGGCCGCAAAAATTCAATAAACTGTCAAGAGAAAATACTTGACAAACGGAGGGAGTACACGTATAATCTGTAAAGCTGTTGAACTTTACAGGAGGGATTGCCATGGCCGAAAGCAGACTGATGCAAAGCATGCTGCTGGATTTTTATGGCGAGCTGCTCACAGAGAAACAGCGCGAGTGTTTTGATCTTCACATCAACGAAGATCTTTCGCTTTCTGAAATTGCCGAGCAGAGCGGCATCTCCCGCCAGGGTGTTTGGGATAACATCCGCCGCGCGGAAGCAGCCCTGCAGGAAATGGAAGAAAAAACCGGCCTGATCCGCCGCTTCTCTGAAACAAGAGCGGCGCTGGAACAGATTGCAGATAAAGCAGCACAGCTCATTGAGCTGAGCGACGGCAAAGCAGCAGAACTTGCAAGAGAGATTGCTCAAACCGCAAACGAACTGAAGGACAAGGGTTGACGAATGGCATTTGAAAGCTTATCCGATAAACTGAATGAAGCGTTCAAACGGCTGAAGGGAAAAGGAAGACTTACCCAGGCTGATATTAAAGAGGCAATGCGCGAAGTGCGCATGGCTCTGCTGGAAGCCGACGTCAGCTATAAGGTCGTTAAGGACTTTACCAAAACAGTAACCGAACGCGCCAGCGGCGCTGATGTGCTGGAAGCTCTGTCTCCCGCACAGATGGTTATCAAGATCGTGAATGAAGAGCTCTGCAGCCTGATGGGCGGCGAGAACCAGAAGCTGAACTACGGCTCCAAGTCTCCCTCCGTGATCATGCTGGTTGGCCTTCAGGGCGCAGGTAAAACCACAAACGGCGCAAAGCTTGCCGGATACATCCGCAAGCAGGGCAAACGGCCGCTGCTGGCAGCCTGCGATATCTACCGTCCTGCCGCAATCAAGCAGCTGGAAACTGTGGGTGCTCAGCTGAACATTCCCGTGTTCCAGATGGGGCAGATCGACCCGGTTGAAATTGCCAAGTCGGCAATCGAATATGCCAATGCGCACGGAAACGATGTTGTATTCCTTGATACCGCCGGCCGCCTGCACATTGACGAGCAGCTCATGAACGAGCTGAAGAACATCCGCGATACCGTACAGCCCAGCGAGATCATGCTGGTGGTTGATGCAATGACCGGTCAGGATGCCGTGAATGCAGCCACCGCATTTGACGAAGCGCTTGGTGTAACAGGCGTGATGCTCTCAAAGCTGGATGGCGATGCTCGAGGCGGCGCTGCGCTTTCGATTCGCGCAGCCACCGGTAAGCCCATCAAATTTATGGGTACCGGCGAAAAGCTGGATATGATCGAGCCCTTCCACCCCGACCGTATGGCCTCCCGTATCCTCGGCATGGGCGATGTGCTCACGCTGATCGAAAAGGCAGAAGCCAGTTTCGACGAGAAAAAGGCACAGGAAGCTGCAGAGCGTCTGCGTGCCAACAAGTTCACGCTGAACGATTATCTGGACCAGATGGAACAGCTGAAAAACATGGGCGACCTTGAAAATCTGCTTTCCATGGTCCCGGGAATGGATGCCAAGGCACTCAAGGGCGCAAAGCTGGACGAGAAAGCCATGGCGCATCAGGAAGCAATCATCCGTTCCATGACACCGCGGGAACGCGAGAACCCCAGCATTCTGAACAGCAGCCGCAAAAAGCGTATTGCAGCAGGCTGCGGCCTTCAGGTGGTTGATGTAAATCGACTGCTGAAGCAGTACGAGATGCTCCATCAGATGATGAAGCAGTTCAGCGGGAAAAACATGAAGAAAATGCAGAGACGCATGAAATCCATGGGTCTTGGCAAAATGGGCGGGGGATTCCCGTTCTGACCGGGCGCAAGCCGGCAAACCGTTTACACCACGCCTGGCGTGCTGTAATAGATATGTATCATTAACATGGAGGTGAAAATAAAATGGTTAAAATCAGACTTCGCAGAATGGGCGCAAAGAAGGCTCCCTACTACCGCGTGATCGTTGCTGATTCTCGCAGCCCTCGTGATGGCCGCTGCATCGAAGAGCTTGGCACCTACGATCCCATGGCTGACGGCAGCAAGATCAAGGTTGATGTTGAGCGTGTGAACTACTGGATCGCAAACGGCGCACAGCCCACCGATACTGTTCGCGGACTTCTTAAGAAGATCGAGGCATAATAAGGAGCTTCTACCGGCATGAAAGATTTACTGACCTACATCGTGCAGAGCCTCGTGGATCATCCCGACGAGGTTTCTGTGACCGAGCGCAAAGCTGACGGCGAAATCGTGTACGAGGTTCGCGTCGCTGACGGCGACATGGGCAAGGTCATCGGCCGGCAAGGAAGGATCGTGAAGCAGATCCGTATACTTATGCGGGCCGTAGCCCAAAGAAAGGGCAAAAAGATCTCCGTTGAGATCATGGATTGATCGACAGGAGCGCTTCGGACAGGGGGAATTTTCCCCTTGCCCACTCAGCAAATGCAGCAGCACTGAATGAATCGGAGCTGCTGCATTTGCTTTTTGTTCACAAATTGTTCATCGGAATTTCATACCAGGTTCAAAATTATAGGATATATTATGAATCACAGAAGTGAATTGCTTCTGAGTACTGATTGATATATCTCTCTATCCTCTCTTTTCTCTTTATTTTCTCTCTATCCCCCC
>JAKSSN010000052.1 GCA_024403095.1 Oscillospiraceae bacterium | reverse complement strand
CCCGAAAACATTAATATTTCGCTTACGCCGCGCCCCGGATTTACGCTGAAGGGTTTTGTGACGGACCAGGTATACGTTGGCTCCGTTGTGAAAACCGTGGTGGAGATGCCGAACGGCAATAAGGTAAAGGTGAATGCCCATCCGTATTCCGAGCTGATTGCTCCGGGAACCCTGGTGAATGTTTACTGGGAGAGTGACAAGGCAGTTGTGATGCACACTGCGGCCGATACACTGTATGATGCAATTGAGGCCGCTGGCCTGATCCTGCAAAGAGGAGACGTGAAGGATGAATAAAAAATCCAACAGAAGCACGCTTCGACTCATTTTGGTAATGGTCGGGCCAACCGCTCTGTGGCTCCTTCTGTTTCTGCTTGTTCCGCTTGTGTATGTGATCTACATCAGCTTTATGACAAAGGGCCTTTACGGCGGTGTGCAGAGCATTTTCACGCTTGAGAACTATAAAAACATTTTTTCTGCACTTTATTTTAAAGTAACAGGAAAATCACTGGTAATGGCTTTTGAAACGGCCATGATCTGTTTGCTGATCTCGTATCCTTTTGCCTGGATCCTCAGCAAGGTTCCCAAAAAGGCCAGCGGATTACTGATGCTATTGCTGATGCTTCCGTTTTGGGTAAATGGACTGATCCGCCTGAATGGATGGAGCAACATTCTGCGCGACAGCGGTTTTGTAAACAGAATGTTGATACAGCTGGGTATCATTGATAAACCGCTGACCATGATGTACACCAACGGAGCGGTCCTCTTTGGTATGGTTTACTGCTTCTTCCCGTTTATGGTGCTTCCCCTGCACACCAGCATTTCCAAGCTGGATAAGACTTTGATCGAAGCTTCTATGGATCTTGGTGCAGGACCGGTAAAAACTTTTACCCGCGTAGTGCTTCCGCAGACTTTGCCCGGTATTTTTGCCGGCACGATTCAGGTGTTTATTCCCAGCCTGGGCGCCTTCTTTGTTTCTGATGTAATGGGCGGCGGCTCCAGCAGTTATTTGGGCAACCTGATTCAGAGCCAGTTCCTGGTGGCCAGAAACTGGCCGCTCGGCGCAGCATTTTCTGTACTGCTGATCATCTTCACACTGGTTGTGCTTAAGCTTTATACAAAAGTCGGTTCCCTGGATGACCTGGCATGAGGAGGGAGAATATGGGGAATATTTCTTCTAAAAAACTCGGACGAGGCAGTGCTCTTTTTATGTGGCTGGTATACCTCTTCCTTTATATGCCGATTTTTGTTGTTATCATGTATTCCTTTAATACCAATTCCAGCAACCTTACTTTCACCGGCTTTACGCTGAAATGGTATGCCCAGGTTTTGAACGGGGATAATTTGTGGCGCAATATGTGGCTGAGTCTGGAGCTTGCCGGTGTGGCAACGATCATCTCGGTTGTGCTGGGTACTTTGGCAACGATCGGTATGTATCGGTATGAGTTCCGGTTAAAAAAGTACCTGAACGCTCTGCTCTATATTCCGCTTGTTATTCCGGAATTGGTGATCGGACTTGCTTCACTGGCTGCATTCAGCAAGCTTGGCATGGATATGGGCTTTGCAACCCTGGTTTTTGCGCATGTTACGTTCTGCCTTCCCTATGTGATCATCACGCTGCGTGCGCGTATTGCTGATTTCGATGCCTCGATTGAGGAAGCCTCCATGGACCTTGGGGCAAACCAGTGGCATACTTTGCGCAGAGTGACTCTGCCTCTGCTTGCCCCGGGAATTGCTTCCGGCGCATTCATGTCCATTTCGCTTTCAATTGATGATGTAATTATCAGCTACTTTGTATCGGGTGCAGGTCAGATCACCTTCCCGGTAAAAGTATACGGAATGGTTAGAGGCAAGATTTCCACACAGGTTTATGTAATATCCACCATCATGATCGTTTCCATTGTTGTTCTTTATGTGATCGGCACACTGATCCTTCGTGCCTGGAGGAAGAGACATGCATGAATTTGCAGACCGGATCATAATCGGTAAAATCTACCCGGTTGATGGATCGGGCAAGTTTGCCGAGGCAATGGCGATAAGGGACGGAAAGATCCTTGCTGTAGGGACCCAAAAGGAAGCAGAAGAATATAAAGGACCGGATACTGTGGCTGAACAGAAATCAGGAATGATCCTGCCCGGCTTTACAGAAGGTCACGCACATGTGACCTGTGCTTCCGAAATGATTCTGGGTGTGGCTCTTGGTCATGAGGATGAGCCCGAAGGCTATCTGCGGCGCATTGAAGACTGGCTGAAAAGCAACCCCGGTGCAGAATATGTATTTGGCTCCGGTTATGACAATGGTGTGTTTGGCCCGGAAGGCCCCACAGCAAAGCTGCTGGATACCATATGCCGTGATCTTCCGGCAGTTCTGGTTGCCTCGGACCATCATTCCCGCTGGCTGAATACAAAGGCACTTCAAATAGCAGGAATCTGCGATACAACACCGAACCCGATGAACGGTGAGATCGTCCGGGATGAGGCCGGCCATGCAACCGGCTGGCTGAAGGAAACAGCTATGGCATTGGCAAACCCGGCTGTTCCGGAGATCAGCCCGGCAGTATATGCCTCTGCGGTGGAATATTACCAGCGCATTGCACTTGCAAATGGTGTTACCAATGTGTTTGAACCGCTGTTTGACCCGCTGCGCGATTATTCTGCCCGAGCCGAAGGTTATCGCCTGCTGGAACAGGAAGAAAAACTTCTCCTGACTGCCCGGCTGGGATACAGCCTTGAAGCAGATGATGATTTCAGCACAGCATTCAGCAAAATGAAGCAGATCCGCGATGACCTGAGTGCATGCACCAAAGTTCAGATGACAACTGCAAAGTTTTTTGTTGATGGAGTGGTTGAATGCCACACGGCATTCCTTCGGGGAAACTATGCCGATGCAGAAACTTGCGGAGGACCGATGATCGGCTCCGAACGCTTGAACCACGATGTTCTGGCCGCTATGGAAGCGGGATTCGATATCCACACCCATGTAATTGGCGATGCGGCTGCCGATATGGCAATTGACGCCTATGTAAATGCGCAGGATAAGCTGGAGGCAAGGGGCAGAAATGATTTTCGCAATGCATTAACGCACCTTCAGCTTGTTGCTCCCGATGCGATGGACCGCATGGCGAAACACGGAATTCTGGGTGTAGTAAATCCATACTGGCATTATTTCAGCCCGGTATATTTTGAAGAGCTGGAAAAGCCTTACCTTGGTGTTGAGCGGGCATCGGAAGAATACCCGATGCGATCGCTGCTGGATGCAGGAATTCATCTGTCCCAGGCAAGTGATTTTCCGGTTACGGTTCCGCCTCGCACATTGGACAGCATTCACCTGATGGTAAACCGTGCTGAGCCGCGTGTGGAGGATGCGCTGCCGTTGAATAAGGCACAGTGCATCAGCTTGAATGAGGCGATTGAAATTGCAACTATCCGCGGTGCAGAACAGCTCCGGCTGGAGCACTGCAAAGGGTCACTGGAAAAGGGGAAAGATGCTGATTTTGTGGTTCTGTCAGAGGATCTGTTTTCATTGCCAGTGGATCAAATCTGCTCTGCAGAAGTGAATGAGACCTATATCGGCGGAACGCGCTGTTATTCACGTATTTAACCGGACTTCCGGTTTAAATAAATATCCCGCACTTGCGGAAAGAAAGGAAACAAAAAATGAAAAAAAGAATTATTGCACTTGTCCTTGCAGCTGTTATGGCAGCAGCATTCCTTACTGCCTGCGGTAAAACTGCAGAAAAGACCACAGATTCCGGTTATGCAAAAGAGATCTACCTCTATAACTGGTCTGAATATATGCTGCCCGAAGTGCTGGATGCATTTGAAGCAGAGTACGGCATTAAAGTAATTGAAACCACTTTTGAATCCAACGATGAAATGCTGGCAAAGCTGCTCGCTGGCAACAATGGCGAGTTCGACATCGCAGTACCTTCCAACTTCTTTATTGAAGCAATGCTGGCAAACGACCTGCTGGAAGAGCTGGACTTCAGCGTTCTTACCAACTATGAAAACCTGGACGATGCATACAAAAACATGGCATATGACCCCGAAGGAAAGTACACCGTTCCTTACATGGGCACTGTAGCCTGCTGGGTTGGCAACACTGCAAAGCTTGCTGAGCTTGGCGTTGAAGTGAACAACTATGACGACCTGAAAAACCCCGCACTTGCCGGTAACGTTCTCTTCTCCGATGACTCTCAGGGCAATATCTGCTGCGGCCTTTCCGCAATGGATCTGGATCCCACTTCCACCGACCTGAACGATATTCAGGCAGCTAAGGAATATCTCCTTTCCATCAACAGCAATGTTAAGGCTTATTCTCTGCCCGCAGACGTACGCGATGCAATGATCAAGGGCGAAGCAGCTGCTGCCTATATGTACAGCGGCAATGCAATGCAGGCAATGCTCGAGAATGATGACCTTGCTATTATCATGAACGAGGAGCAGGTCTCCCTTTCTGTGGATACCATGGTCGTTCTTAAGGGAACTCAGCACAAGACTGAAGCACAGCTCTTCCTTAACTTCCTTCTCCGCCCCGAAATCTCTGCACAGCTTACCCGCGAATTCCCCTATGTAAACTTTAACAAGGCTGCCTACAGCCAGCTGGATAAAGACCTTGCAGAGAGCCCGCTTTGCGTACTTACTCCTGACATGCAGTCTAGAATTTATATGCTCACCACCTTTGATGGCGAAGCCATTTCTGCTGAAGTGGATGCCATGACTGAGGTTAAGGCTGCCCGCTGATTGCAAGCCAAAGAAAAAGGAACGGATACTATAACAGGTATCTGTTCCTTTTTCTTAACAGACACGAATCTGTTCCTGTAAATCGCTTGACTTTTCTGCTGAAAAGTTGACTTTAATACTAGCTTATGTTAAACTGTTACAAGCCTTAATTACAAGGAGGGAAAATCATGGAGCGTATTCAGACTCTCGAGACCCGCAACCTGTGCGACAGCGCTCGCAACGGTGGCTGCGGCGAGTGCCAGACTTCCTGCCAGTCTGCTTGCAAGACCAGCTGTGGTGTTGCAAACCAGAAGTGCGAGAACGAGAATAAGTAAAATCTTGTTCCCAAAAGGCGCTGCCCAATTGGCGGCGCCTTTTATCATTTAACCAAACAATAAGGAAAACAGATATTATGGTTCATCAGTATAAATTAAACGGTTACAACATTGTTTTAGATACCTGCTCCGGCTCTGTGCATGCGGTGGATGAGGTCGCTTATGATGTGATCGAGCTTTACCCGACAACTGCACCGGAAGAGATCGTTAAGCAGCTTGCAGAAAAGTATTCGAATCGCGCGGATGTAACAGAAGAAGATCTGCGCCTTTGTATTTCCGACGTTGAGGCATTGAAAAATGCCGGAAAGCTGTTTACGGAGGATAATTATGCTTCCATGGCAGGCACGCTGAAAGAGCGTTCCGGCGATGTTGTGAAAGCCCTTTGCCTTCACGTTGCTCATACCTGCAACCTGAACTGCTCCTACTGCTTTGCAAGCCAGGGCAAGTATCACGGCGACCGAGCACTGATGAGCTTTGAAGTGGGCAAGCAGGCATTGGATTTTCTGATTGCCAATTCCGGCACGCGTACCAACCTTGAGGTGGATTTCTTTGGCGGCGAACCCCTGATGAACTGGGAGGTCGTTAAGCAGCTGGTTGCTTATGCCCGCAGCGTTGAAAAACAGCACCACAAGAATTTCCGCTTTACTCTTACCACGAATGGCATGCTGATCGACGATGATGTGATCGATTTTGCAAACCGCGAAATGAGCAATGTGGTCCTTTCTCTGGACGGACGCAAGGAGATCCACGACCGCCTGCGTGTAGATTATGCCGGTCGCGGCAGTTACGAGACCATTGTGCCTAAATTCCAAAAGCTTGTTGCAGCGCGAGGAAATAAGAATTACTACATGCGCGGAACTTTTACTCATGCAAACCCCGATTTTACAAATGACGTGTTTCATATGGCCGATCTTGGCTTTACGGAGCTGAGTATGGAACCTGTGGTATGTGCACCCGGGGACCCTGCCGGTTTGACGGCAGAGGACCTTGAAATCGTTAAGGAACAGTATGAGATCCTTGCAAAAGATATGCTCCGCCGCGAAGAAGAGGGCAAGCCCATAACCTTCTACCACTATATGATCGACCTTACCGGCGGCCCCTGCATTTATAAGCGTATTTCCGGCTGTGGCTCCGGAACCGAGTATATGGCCGTTACGCCCTGGGGCGACCTGTATCCCTGCCACCAGTTTGTTGGCGAGGAGAAGTATAAGCTGGGCGATATCTGGAATGGTGTAAGCAACACAAAGCTGCGTGAGGATTTCCGCTCCTGCAACGCCTATGCGCGCGAGGAGTGCAAGGACTGCTGGGCAAAACTTTACTGTTCCGGCGGCTGCGCAGCCAACGCTTTCCATGCTTCCGGGTCAATTCTTGGGGTATATGAACCGGGCTGTGAGCTGTTCCGTAAGCGCATCGAATGCGCAATTATGATCCAGGTAGCAAAGTCTACCCATAAATACTAATGGATACACCCATATTCGATTTTATTCAGACGTACCGGGGAACAGACCCGGTACGTCTTCATATGCCGGGGCACAAAGGCAGCGGGCCCTTGGGATTCGAGGCAATGGATCTTACCGAGATAAAAGGAGCCGATTCACTTTACGAAGCGGAGGGAATCATTCGCCGCAGTGAAGAGAATGCCTCCTTGCTGTTTGGAACGGGAAGAACCTTATATTCCACTGAGGGATCCAGCCAGTGCATTCGCGCAATGGTATACCTTGCACTGGCAATTCGCAAACCCGGAACAGCTCCTGTGTTTCTTGCGGCCAGAAATGTGCACAAAGCATTTGTTTATGCTGCTGCGCTGAATGATGCGCAGGTTATTTGGATGCAGGGTGCTGAGCGCGACAGTTTATGCACTTGCGTGATAAAACCCGAGCAGCTGGAAGAAAAGCTGCGCACGATGGATGAAATGCCGGCAGGGGTTTATGTGACCAGCCCGGATTATCTTGGCACACAGGCAGATATACGCGGTTTGGCTGAAGTATGCCATAAGTATGGAATACTGCTTCTGGTAGATAATGCGCACGGGGCATACCTTCACTTCTTGCCCGTTCCTTGCCACCCAATCGACCTTGGTGCGGATATTTGCTGCGATTCGGCACACAAAACGCTGCCGGTGCTTACAGGAGGAGCCTATCTGCACCTGAGCGCACGCCTGGCAGGAATGGGAGAGCTTGCTCGAACAGCCATGGCGATGTTTGGCTCGACCAGCCCTTCGTACCTGGTGCTTGCTTCGCTTGACTGCTGCAACCAGGTGTTGAGCAGTAACTACTCTGCAGTTCTGGAAAAATTCATTTGTAAGGTTGATGCCGTAAAGGAAAAACTGAAGGTGAACGGATGGCAGCTGGAGAATTCCGATCCGCTTCGCATTACGCTCACTGCGCCCGATCACAGCTCAGGCGAAGAAATGGCAGAAATGCTGCGTAAATGCAATGCAGAGTGCGAACACGCGGATTACCGGAATCTTGTGCTTATGCTGACCCCGCACAACACGAAGAATGATCTGGAGCGCGTGGTTGAGGCCTTAGGGATAAATGATAAGCCTTATTCAAAACCGGCAAGCCTTAACTTTGCGGTAGGGGAGCAGGCAGTCAGCATCCGGCAGGCAGTATTTTCTCCTTACCGCATGGCTGCGGTTGAAAATGCAGTTGGGCTTATTTGTGCACAGCCCACAGTTTCGTGTCCCCCCGCCATACCGGTTGTGATTCCGGGGGAGCGGATCACAGATTCTGCCGCTGCGGTAATGAAACAATATGGGATTCACACTGTGGCTGTGATTCAGGAATAAAAAACAAGAAGGGATTCTTTTGGGGAATCCCTTCTTGTTTTTATGGGCAGAAAAATGCAGGGCTGCGTGTGCAGCCCTGCAAAAAAGATGATCAGGCGTTGTCGTACATTCTCTTGACCATGCTCCAGAAACGGTGAAGCTGAACAGAGTCATCTTCCTCGATGCTGAAGTGGTGGCCTTCGTATTCGGCAACCAGGTATCCGTTGTAACCGCTCTCCTTGATGATCGGCATGATTTTATCATAGGGGATGCAGGGGTCGTTCTGGTCGTCAGCAAGGTAGTAGAACTTGCCGTGGATCATGTGAGCGTACTTGAGAAGGCCGCCGAGGTCTTCCAGTTTGCCGGGAGCGGTGTTCTTGTGATAGAACTCGCCGGCATACATTTTTTCAGCATCGGTAAGATCAAGGTCAGCAACGGTTTCCTCTTCGGTTTTGCCTGCTGCCATGTAAGCAAGGATCTCGTTTACCTTTTCTGCTCTGCAGCCGGGATCTTCCATAGCCTGGCGAATATGCAGACCATGCGGATAATGCTGGAAAATGCTCATGTCGGGAGCAAAGCCAAGCCAGCCGTCGCTCTCTTCCATAATTTTAAAGTACTCTTTCCAAACGGGAACTTCGGGATGATGAGGATGATGCATTTCAATGCAGAGCTTTACATCCATCTTCTTGCAGAAAGGCAGCATCTCGGCAAAAATCTTGGGGGAGATGGAGTGCTGAGTCTTTACCATGTGGAAGCCAGCCTTGTGGGCATAGATAATGTCGTTCATGGTGAACTCACGGATCTCAGCTTCGGAAAGGTCACGGTCGTTTCTCATGCCGATATCGATGTATGCTTCCCAGCAAACAGGCTCAACATCGTACTTGGCCATGGTGTCGCGAAGCTTGTACAGCCATTCGTCAGAGGGGAAGGGATATTCATCGCAGGACTGAGCAGCAACAAGGGTGATGCCATTGTAGCCAATGTCTTTTGCACGCTTGATGCAGCCTTCCAGATCCAGCTGGCGAGTATGGAAGGAATTAGAAAAACAATAAAGACTTACGCCATATTTGATTCCGTCAGACATAGTGAAATCCTCCTTATTACTTTACGGTGAGTGTCTTCTCGCAGGTACCATCAAGTTCCAGATAGGTTCCGAAATAGCCGGTGTAAGGAATCTTGTGGTGCATGAGCATCTTGACCTTGTGCTCGCCGGGGGCAATGCCATTTTCATCAATTACACGCAGAGCAGCCTTTGCGCCAGTGAACCAGTATTCCTTGTACTGGTCGGTGATTTCTTCCATAAGGAAAGATTTGCCGTTTACATCAAATCTGAGATTTTCTTCGGGAATCTCTTTGCCGTCTACAAAAAGCTGAATCTTCAGCACGTTGCAGAGGTAGGCGCCTCTATAGGTGGGGTATTTGCACTTGATCTCGTAACCGAGAACGATATCGTCGACCTTATTTACAACGATACCATCTTCTTCGCTGATCATATAATAGTTGAATGCAGCAAAATCCATGTTTATCCTCCTGTAAAAACTGTTGTGTGTTCAAACAATTCACTGCGATTGTTTGAGGTGCTGGTAATATTATAAGCGGATTTCAGAGAATTTCCACTGATAATTAAAAAAATAAGGATCACTCCAGGGTGCATGCGGGACGCTCGCAGGTGGTGGTCATCTTATAGGGCAGGCCGGTCTTTGCGCTGATGTCAAAGCCGCAGATTGCCTCGGTAACATGACGGGACATATACATGCTGCATCTGGGCTTGGCACCATGCAGAATGCACTCTACCATGTCGTTTACGCCCATGCCGCGGTGATGTTCACCAATGGGAGTGGGAGTTTTTACTTCGTTATAGAGTTCCATGGGCTGGGGAGAATCGATGTAATCGATGCGGTCCCAGAAGTTCTCCATTACACTGACCTTGTTCTTCAGATCTTCGCGCTTGATGATGTGAATACCATCGGAATAGTTGTTGGGGTCGGGGCAGATCAGGCATGCATCTGTGCCATAGATCTCAAAGTGGGGAGCTCTGGAGTGAAGAATATCAAAGCTGAGGTTGATGTTGCCAATTACGCCGTTTTTCATCTTAACAACGCCGCAGCAGTTGGTGTCGACTTCAACAGAAGTGATATGATCCTGAATCTCGCGCTGGTCCAGTGCACGGTTCTGGTAGCAGAAGATCTCGTCGATCGGTCCAAGAATGGAGACCAGAGCGGAGAGATAGTAGGGGCCCATATCCATAACAGGTCCGCCGCCCTTCTTGTAGTAGAAGTCAGCGGTGGGATGCCACCAGTCAACGCCCGGGCCAATGAAGTTGATCATCATGCCGGTTACTTTGCCGATTGCGCCTTCGTCGATAATCTTTCTTACCATCTGCTGGCCAACATCAAGGAAGGTATCGGGAGCGTTGGCAACAAACAGACCTTTCTCTTCTGCCAGGGCGACGATCTCGTTTGCCTGCTCGAAGGTCATAGCCATGGGCTTTTCACAGTAAACATGTTTGCCGGCTTTTAATGCCTGCATGGTAAGGGGATAGTGAGAGCCGGGTCCAGTTACGATGACAGCAATGTCAACTTCAGGGTCTGCCAGCAGCTCATCGGTGGTGCAGGGATGAGGAACGCCCCACTCCTTGGCAATTTCATTTGCCTTGTTCATATCGATGTCGGAGCATGCAACCACCTTAACATTTTTGTACACGGGTCCGAGCGTTTTCAGGTATTCAACACAAAATGTGCCGCAACCAATGATACCAACGCCAAGAATTTCTTTTTCCATATTAAAATCCCTTTCGTGCTGTTTAATACGCATATAGCGATATATTAATTATATGGTATGAGAGACATATTTTCAATACTTTTTAAAAAGCAATGAAAAAGTAATTTAGCTGTATTGACCATTTTGTCAATACACTATATCATAGGAATATCCAACCGGAACAAAATATACAGGAGGAACACAATGGATCTGTTCACTAATATTGTTCACATCTCCATGTTCTGCAACGAGATCAACCGTA
>JAKSSN010000051.1 GCA_024403095.1 Oscillospiraceae bacterium | reverse complement strand
GCCCTGCGAAAAATGCCATGATGCCATAAATGATAGGATAGGATCTCCACATAATTCAAAGTTACCCTGCGAGCCTGAGCATGAATTGCTGCCGAATCCAGTAATATAAATGGTTTCATACAAAGCGGAATCATTAAAGATATGTCTTAACCCTAAAGTGCAAAACCAGAATATTACTGTGTGCGATACAGCGATTGATGTGAAATAGTTTAACTTGCCATTATTTTAATATGATAATAGCTACGTTTTGCTCTTATTTAAATGCTATTTCAACAGTATGGATGATAGCTTGATATTAACAAAGCAATTAACTGGTGCTCACATAATCAATGCTCTTATGTTCTGCAGCGTATAATAAATCTATTCATTTCATAACAATAAGGAAGAAAAAATACAATAATAGTGTTTTAATGTCATATTAATATTAATATAATAGTGCATTAATATTAAAACGGTTGTATTTTGATGCTAATAATTGAAGTCAGAAATTATACTTGAAAAAATCATGCAAGTTCATTCATCCAGAACGCTTTTCTTTTCTCTTACGTAATCCTTGATCAGGGTGCAGATCGCTGCATTATTAGAGATTCCATAGGCAGAAGTAATTGCGTCAAACTGTTCCCAAAGAGATACGGGAATATAAGCGGAGATTGCTTTGCGCTCTTCCGGCTTTTTGCGATTTCTGCCGGCAATATTTTTTACCACTTCGTCGGATTTCTTTCTTTGGTTTTCTTCCTGGCTGTTCAGTTCTGCAACTGCCTGGTCAAACTTATTCTCACGGGATGCTGCCTCGGTATTGGACTTTTTAATTGCCATTTCATTCTCCTCAACAATCTATTCAAATATTGTTTTAATATTGCTATAATGCTATTTTAATGTATTTTAATAGTATTCTGACATTATACTGATGCTATCAGATCTTATCTGCAATTTCACGGTAAGAAGCCGAAACATCGCTGCGGCGGTTGCTCTGTACAACGGGCACACCATCAAGAATGCTGCGGTAAGCATCTGCAGATTTCTTTACAAAGCCCAGGATCTCTGCTTCTTTTTCAAACTGCTGTACCATATCGCGCTGGTCATTGATATTCTTTTCATACATGGTCATTACAAAACCGGCAAGCTTCAGGTTTTCGTTAAACTCTTCCTTAACGGTTTCAATGGTGCGCTTGAGCGCGCGAATACCGCGATACGAAAGATACTCTGCCTTACTGGGTACAATTACCTCATCCGATGCAACAAGTGCATTAGTGGTAAGGATGCCCAACTGAGGTGGGCAGTCGATGAAAATATAGTCAAATTCATCTTTGAACTTTACAAGCTGTTTTTTTAGAATCTTTTCTCTTGCCGTTTTACCGGTAAGTACCTGCTCCACTTCGGCAAGCTCAATATCAGAGGGGATCAGGTAAAGATTCTCCATGCCGGAGGCTGCAACATTGTAGCCACAGTCAAAGGGATCGGTTTTTGTGTCGAACAGATTGCAAACACTGTACTCTTCTTTTCCCGGCATCATGCCGCACATAATGGTAAGAGAAGCCTGAGGGTCCAAATCGACCATAAGCACATTTTTGCCCTCGGCCGCCTTGAGAAAAGCCAGGTTATATGTGGTGGTCGTTTTAGCAACGCCGCCCTTCTGGTTTGCTAAAGAGATGATTTTCATAATGTACCTTCCTGCTATTTAAGCGCTGTTTTAACCTTAAAGTAATGGCATTATAATAGCTAATTGCCATAAAGTCAATGGAGATAGGAAAAGCACTTTTTAAAGAATCCTGTAAAAGTCCCGTTGATTTCCGAAACTAATAATGCTAAATTATAAACATAAATATAATTATAGTAAGGAGACAAATCTTATGAGCAAAACTGTTCTTGGTGCCGGCATCATCGGCTGCGGAACCTTCTGCAACGCTTATCTTGCCACCTTAGGCCCCGTATACAAAAACACTAAAGTAGTTGCCTGCTCGGATATCGACGTGGAAAAGGCATATGAAACTGCAAAGAAATGGAATATTCCCCATCCCTGCACCACAGAGGAACTGCTGGCAGATCCCGAAGTGGATTACGTGATCATCGTAACCGGTCCAGGTTCCCACTACCCTCTTACCATGCAGGCTCTGAAAGCCGGCAAGCACGTATACTGCGAAAAGCCCATGTGCATCACTTTGGAACAGGCGAACGAGATCGTAGAATATGCCGAGGCACATAACCTGTATGTAACCAACGCACCCGATACCTTCCTGGATGCCAGTATGCAGACCGTGCGCAAAGTGATCGATAACGGAAAGATCGGCAAGCCCCTGAACATCACCATGAACTTTGTTGGCCCCGGCCATGAAATGTGGCACCCCAATCCGGAATTCTATTACAAAAAAGGTGGCGGACCCGTTCTGGACATGGCTCCCTACTATCTGACTGCAGCCGTCTCTGTTCTTGGTCCCATTGACGAGATCTACTGCTATTCCAACCGCGCCTTCAGCCAGCGTTGGATCTACGACCACAACACCGATGTTGAAGTGGATACCGACTATGTTGCCATCCTTAAATTCAAAAACGGCGTAATCGGCAACATCAATGTAAGCTTCGACGGCGTTCGTTATCATCTGCCCGGTATGGAGATCACTGGAACGGAAGGCACAGTTTACTGCCCCGACCCCAACACTCTGGAAGGCGACATTAAAGTACTCAATCGCGCAAAGCTGGTAGACAAAGTGCGCGATGACAAAATGGGCCCCCGCTGGATGTACTCCGATGAAGCATTCACCCTGGCAGAGGATATTGAAACTCTCAAGTCCCCCATTCCTACCGGTCACAACCACCGCGGTATGGGAGCAGCCGACATGGCAGACTGCATCATCAACGGCAAAAAGCCTCGCTGCTCCATGCAGATGGCTCGCCACGTAACCGAAGCAATCCTGGCATTTGACAAGTGCGTAAAATCCGGCATGCCTTACCGCATGACCACAACCTGTGACCTGCCTGACCCCATGGAGTTCTAATTGTAAAACGACACCAGCAGGGGAGAGCAGAATACTATAAAAACAAACATTCAGCGAGATCGGTACGGAACGTACCGGTCTCTTTTTATATAATAAAATGGATGTGACTATAAGAATTGACAAGTTTACTAAACCATGCTATCTTGTTTTCGTTACTAGTTGTTATTGTAGTCTGTAACATCTTCATAAATAAACAGCACTACATACCTTCCGGTATCCAGCATCAGACATAAGCAACAGCTGATTACAAGATTACTTTAGTATTGGTTTAATGCTATTATAATGCTATTTTACTATGTCTTTGAAAGTGCTCAACAGGGGAGCGGGAACGAAATATTTCCCAAACTTGCGAGAAAAGCACGCATTTAGTTTAAAATTTAATAGTATTAAAGTTTAGGTAATGTTTAGATTATGTGTTATAATCAAAACAAGAATTTAGCCACTGTCTAACAAAATTAGAGATAGAGAAACAAATAACGTTAAAGAGGGATCCCAAAATGGCAAACCAGGGAAACAGCTCATCCGGCTTTATGCACCGCCTTGCTTCATTCATTGTTGATCGGCGAAAATTTATTATTGTTCTGTTTATTCTTGCAAGTTTATTCTGCGCATTCTCCCGCTCATGGGTAAAGGTGAACGACAACATCACAGACTATCTGCCGCCCACGACCGAAACACGCATCGGCTTGACCATAATGGATGAAAACTTTACCACCTACGGCACAGCCGAGGTTATGGTAGATAACATCTCATACCCGCAGGCAGAAGCGCTGCTGCAGCAGATCAGCAATATCTATGGTGTGAAGAGTGTAAGCTTTGATGATACAGAAGCCCATTATAATCAGTCCGCCGCGCTCTATTCCGTAACCTTCGATGGTCTGCAGGATGATGCCATCAGCATCCAGGCCCTGGCAGAGATCAACAGCCTGCTGGAAAATTACGACCTGTATGTAAACAGCGAGGTCGGCAACCCGCTGAAGGCGATCATCGACAGCGAAATGCTGGTTGTGGATATCATCGCCGTTGTTATCATTATTCTTGTGCTGCTGGTAACATCCCGTACCTATGCCGAAATACCGGTTCTGCTGATCACCTTTGGCGCAGCTGCACTGCTGAATATGGGCACGAACTTCCTGATGGGGGAGATCTCATTTGTAACAAACTCCATCGCCATCGTTCTGCAGCTTGCCCTTGCCATTGACTATGCCATTATTCTCTGCCACCGATTTATGGACGAACGGCTCACCTACGAAGCCCGGGAAGCCGCAATCGAAGCCCTTACCAAAGCGATCCCCGAAATATCCGCCAGCAGTCTTACCACTGTATCCGGCCTGCTGGCACTAAGCTTTATGCAGTTCCGCCTGGGCTTCGACA
The DNA here is from genome assembly GCA_024403095.1 of Oscillospiraceae bacterium. GTDB lineage: Bacteria > Bacillota > Clostridia > Oscillospirales > Oscillospiraceae > Limivicinus. Next base: position 6,488 of record JAKSSN010000051.1, on the reverse strand, counting down.
TGGGCATTGTGCTGATCAAAGCCATCATGCTTAGTTTGTGCTCCGTGTTCCTGCTTATGCCCGGCCTGCTGGTGCTTTTCTCCAAGCTGATCGACCGCACGCACCACAAAAGCTTTGTACCCCGCATCAGCTTTTTGGGAAAGATGGCATATAAGACCCGTTATGTCGTGCCTGTTCTGTTTGCCATAGTACTGGTTGGAGCATATTTCTGTTCCCACAATGTGAACTATGTCTACAGCCAGTATTCCGTATCCTCCATCCGCAAAAACACCGCGCAGATTGCAAAAGAGCGCATCGACGATACTTTCTATTCCACCACACAGCTGGCCATTGTGTTTCCCACCGGCGATTACAGCAAGGAAGCCCGCATGATTGAAGATATTCAGGAGCTTCCCGCCACCGATTCCGTACTTGGCCTTGCGGATATCGAGGCCATGGACGGTTACTATCTCACCTCCGAGATCACTCCCCGCCAGTTTTCCGAACTTACCGGCGTGGATTACGAGGTTGCCGCACTGCTGTATGCCGCGTACGCAGTGGATGACCAGGCATACGGCCAGATCGTAACCAACCTTGAAAATTACAAAATATCCCTTATCGATATTTTCGACTATGTATGCGAAAAGCGCTATTCCATTTCCATTAACATGTCGGAAGACGATGAAGCAACGATCAACGACCTGGAAAGCAAACTGAATGACGCAAAGGCACAGCTGATGAACAAAGACTGGAGCCGAATCGTGGTAAACACCACCTTACCGCTGGAAAGCCCGGAAAGCTTTGCTTATCTGAACATTCTGCACGGCATCGCCGCCCGGTACTACGACACCTGTTATGTGGTAGGCGACACCACCAGCTGCAGCGACCTGCGCTCCTCGTTTGAAAAGGATAATGTGCTGATCAATGTTCTTACCATCGCATTCGTTATCATTGTACTTATCGTATCCTTCCGTTCGCTGGGTCTGCCCGTGCTGCTGATCCTGATCATTCAGGGCAGTATCCTGTGCAACTTCTCCGTGCCTTTCCTTCGGGGAAAGAACCTGTTCTTCCTTACCTACCTGATCATCAGTGCCATTCAGATGGGTGCAAATATCGACTATGCAATTGTTATCTCCAGCCGGTATATGACGCTGAAAACTCAGCTGCCCCTGAAAGACGCTATGACCGAATCACTGAACGAAGCGTTTCCCACCATTATCACCTCCGGCGCCATGCTGGCGCTGGCCGGCGTATCCATCGGTGTTCTCACCTCCAACGAGACCATCTCCTCCATTGGTGTATACCTTGGCGAAGGCACTTTTATTTCCATCTTCCTGGTTATGTGCGTGATGCCGCAGATCCTTCTGTTTGGCGACTCCATCATCAACAAAACTTCCTTTGACCTGAAGCTTGGCCGCAGCATTCAGCAGCGCCAGGGCCTTACCCGAATCGACGGTCGTGTGATCGGCACCATTGATGGTTTTGTGGACGCAGAGATCCACGGCTTTGTACGCGGCAGTGTAAACGGAGTGATCGAGGTAGGAAAGAAAACTCCAAATGACCTTTCCTTGCTGCCCGATGAAAACCTAAACACTGATAGCAACTGATAAAAAGAGGCGCAAAAAATGAAAATGAAACGAATTCTATCCCTTCTTTTGCTGGTCTCCATGCTCCTCAGCCTGATGACCGCGGCTGCCTACGCAGAAAAGCCCAAGGCTGCCCAAGAGCCTGAGACGGTGGAACTTCATATTGCAAACGCAGAAGAGCTGCGGACCTTCGCCGTGAACTGCAAGCTGGATGCCTATTCGGCAAATATGCTGGTCTACCTGGATGCGGATATCGATCTCAGCTCCCATCCATTTGACCCCATCGGCAACTTCCGCGGAACCTTCCAGGGAAATGGCCACACCATCACCGGCCTTACGCTGAGCACTGACGGATCCTATCAGGGGCTCTTCCGCTTTATTCGCGAGGGTGCCGTGGTTGCCGACCTGAACGTGATCGGTACCATTGCCCCCACCATTCAGCGCGAAAACGTGGGCGGTATTGCCGGCACCAATTACGGAACCATCATTGGCTGCACTTTCACCGGTGAAGTATCCGGCAGCAGTTCGGTGGGCGGCATTGCCGGCACCAACTTTGGCTCCATCTCCGGCTGCACGGTAAACGGCCGGGTGAGCGGCAAAACAGCCATTGGCGGCATTGCCGGCACCAACAGCGGGTACCTGAGTGAAAACACCAACAACGCCATTGTAAACGACACCATTCCCGAATCCAGCCTTACCGTGGAAGATCTGAACACCATGGACCTGACCAATCTGCCCCTGATCGCCGCTTCCGATTCCGAAGTGGTGAGCGACGTGGGCGGCATTGCCGGCTACAGCGACGGCACCGTGGTCGACTGCATCAACAATGGTGCCATCGGCTACCAGAGCTATGGCTACAATATTGGCGGTATCGTTGGCCGCCAGGCAAACTTTATCAGCCGCTGCACCAACAACGGTCCTGTCCTTGGCCGCAGAGATGTGGGCGGTATTGCCGGCCAGATGGAACCCTACCTGATCAAAACACAGGTAGAGAGCCTGGTGGATGAACTGACGGCACTGACCAAAGCCCTGAACACCGCCATGTCCCACCTGGGTTCAAACTCCGACGAGGCAAGTGCCATTCTTGCCGGAATGGAACAGGACACCAGTTCCGCTGCCGATAATGCCATTACCATTGATAAGAACAAAGACGAACCCGTTCTTCCCTCCAACAAAGATGACGGCTCTTCCACCGAGGAAGAGGAAAAAGATGTTACCCTCGACGACATAAAAGACAAAGTGGACGGAGCAGGTGACTATATCGGCGGCGTTGCCGGCGACCTTGGCGACGACACGATTCAGGATATTATCAACGGCGATATAAGCGAGGATGACTGGAACAACATCGGCCAGGTCGGCGGAAATGTGGCAGGGGATGCAAACAGCGCCCTCGAAGACCGCATTGCCGAACTTGAAAAAAAGCGGGAAGAAGAAAAAGCAGCCCAAGATAAGAAAGACCGCGAGACCGCTCAGGCCTACGATAACCTGAACGGCAACCTGAACAGTCTGCGCCGCGGCCTGCATGACCTGAACGAGATCCTGGCCGAATCCATGGGCCAGATGGCAGTGGATATGACAGCCGTAAACAGCCACTTCTACAAAGTTTCCACCCTGTTTGCCAACCTGATCAGCGGAGATATCATCTCCTATTCGGATATTTCCATGCTGGATACCGAAGAGACCACCATCGGCAAGGTATCTGCCTGTGAGAACTACGGCACCATAGAAGGGGAGAGCAACATCGGCGGCATTGCCGGCAACATGGGCATTGAAGTCAGCATGGACATGGAAGGCAACCTGACTGACCGGCTTTCCAATATCAAGCTGGTACGCAACAGCTATGAAGAACGCTGCGTTGCCCGCAGCTGTGTAAACCATGGCGCCATCAACGGCAAAAAGACCGACATCGGCGGCATCATCGGCTACCAGGAAATTGGCGCCGTGATCAGCTGCGAGGGCTACGGCCCGGTCGGCGACACCGGCGACACCTATGTAGGCGGCGTTGTTGGCTATTCCAAAGCATATATTGCCGGCTGCAGCGCCATGTGCGACATCAGCGGCAAGGAATATGTGGGCGGCATTGCCGGCTATGGCTATAAGATCACCGACTGCTCCAGCCTGATCAACCTGATGAACAGCTCCGCTGCCTCCTGCGGCGCAGTTGCTGGCTGGGCAGATACCGGCCTTTACGAATCCGTAACCGACAAAAAAGGCAATGAGACCGACCGCCTCTACTATGTTGCCAACAATGTGTTTGTTCACGATACTTTAGGCGGCATAGATAACCTGAGCTACGAAAACGCTGCCTGCCCCGTTACCTACGAAACACTGGTGACCATGGACAATGCCCCCGAAGAACTGCGCCGCATGGAACTCACCTACATGGCCGAGGGCGAAGTGGTTGCTGTGGTACCCTTTATGTATGGCACCGCGCTGGATACTTCCCTGATTCCGGAAGTGCCTGCCAAGGAAGGCTTCAGCGGCTACTGGCCGGAATATGACTACAGCATGCTGTATTTCAGCGACACGCTGGAAGCCACTTATGTTTCCAACCAGTCCTCTCTGGCCTCGGATCTCACCCGGGAGGATAGCAAGATGTCCACCATCCTGCTGGAGGGCAGCTTCAGCGACCGCGCGGCACTCAGTGTGGAACCCTATTCGCTTGGTATTCCTCTGCTGCCGAGCCGCGGCTTTAAAGTGCTTGAAACCTGGCAGATCTGCATTACCGGCAACCATCTTGAAAACAGCGGCTACACCGTGCGCTACCTGCCGCCCAAAGCAGCGCCCCTTACCTCCACCGGCATCTATGTGCTGGGAGAGGATGGAACCTGGAACCTGGTTCAGACCAAAGAAAAAGGCAGTTACCTCACCTTTGCCGGCGCAGACGACAGCCTGGTGTTTGCCTATTATGAAGCAAAAGACCTCACCCCGGTATACATTGCCGCTTCCATTGCTGCCATTGTTGTGGTACTGGTTGTACTGCTGCTTCTCCGCAGCCGCAAGAAGGCCAGCCCCGCTCCTGCAGAAGCAGGCCCTGCTGTCGCAGAACCGGAGCACAGCCCGGATGAACAGCCGGCTGAAAGCGAACAGCCGATCAATTCTGCAAATGAAACTGTGGCAGAACCGGCAGAAGAAAAGCCTGCAGACGAAAACAGCGCCCCGGAAACCGAGCCCGCATCTGCTGAATCGGATTCCATAGAGGCTCCGGCTGAGGAAACCAGCACAGAAGCAGTGGAAGAAGAAAACACTGCAGAGGCCGAATAAGAATTTACACCATCAGAAAAGGGGAGGACCTGTCGGTCCTCCCCTTAGTTTTTTATTTCAGATTCCGCAGCCTTTCATAAAACATGCCGCCGTGGTCAACAAATTCCTCATTCTCCGTCATCTCCAGGATCTCCTGCAGAGTGCGGAACTGAGCACCGCAGACCATTTCTTCATTCACGCGAAAAACCGCCGGGTCTGCATCGCGGCAGGCAAGCAGATAGTCGCGCAGCTCCCCGGTATAAAGTTCCGTAAAGCAGTGGTGGAACCGCTCCGGCGCGATAGAGAGCGCCAGCAGCCGCTCCAGCTGCCGTGAAGCTGCCTCAGCCGGGCTTTCATCTGCGCGCACAAAACCCCAGGAGGGAAAATCCCACATGCCGCCGTTTTCTTCCGCAAACAGCTGGTTCTGCACCGTAAGCAGCTGCCCCTGGGAATTTACCACCAGCAGATGCACCGAGAGCAGGAATTCCCCATTGCCCGGTGCGGCGCCCTCAGGCAGAACCTTTACGGTTTTTTCATGATAACGGTTATATACTGCAAGCATTGCCATAAAACCTCCTGCTGAAGAATCTATCCCTATACGATTGCCCTGGTACCGGGTCCAGTTATAACATACTGCTTCTCAGCCCGGCAAGCACTGCCAGCAGCTCCTCTTCCTTTTCTGCGTAGGCCGTTGGGGCAGGGGAGTGCTCGGGGGCAGTAAGAGCAAAGCGGTTGAACCACAGCGTCTTCCAGCCCATGCTGTGGGCCGGCGCAATGTCATGGTGCATGGAATCGCCCACATAGATGATATCTGCTGCCGCCTCGCCGCAGCGCTCCTGCGCAAAGCGGAACAGGCGTTCATCCGGCTTATCATAACCGACCTCGCCGGAGATCAGGATCATCTCCGGGCGGAACCAGCGTTCCAGCCCCAGGCTGTTCACCTTAATGCGCTGCTTGATGGAGGGGCCATTGGTGATGATGCCTGCATGGTCAAAATTCTGCACCGCGTAATCCATCACCTGTTCCATTGTGGCAGACATGCGGATCTTGCCCTGGAACTCGGTATAGAGTTTTTCAAACTGCAGTGCCTCATCCGCCGTAATGGAGATGCCGACATCGGCAAATCCCTTGCCCCAGCGGTAGATATACATCTCGTCCATGGTGATCTCGCCCCGCTGGCCTGCCAGGAACACTTCGTTGCCCCGGTTGGTGCAGCAGCGGTAAGCCCGCTGCACCTGGTCAATGGGGTGGCCGAACAGTGCCTCGGAAGCAAATACAAAGGGGCTGCTGCGGTCGTAGATGGTATCGTCAATATCAAAAAATACAGTCATTCTCTGCTTATTTCTCCTGAGTATATTTCTCGGGGATCTCCCAACTGCCAAACCGGACGGGGCGGACAGTTTCTGCGTGGTCACCGATCATTTTTTCCATCCACACCATGTTGTACCAGCGGTCAAATTTATATCCGCACTGCTCAAAGCAGCCAACCATACGGTATCCCATGCGGGCATGGAAGCGCTCGCTTGCATCGGTAAGGTGATCATCCTCCGCTGTGGGGGGTGAAGCAATGCAGGCATACATATTCAAAATGCCCATATCTGCCAGTGTATCCTCCAGGGCATCGTGCAGCAGGCGGCCGATTCCTTTTCCGCGGGCATCCTTGCGCACATAAATGGAGGT
>JAKSSN010000050.1 GCA_024403095.1 Oscillospiraceae bacterium | reverse complement strand
TTCTTAAAACGTATGAAATTGATTTTTCTTGACATGAATATTGAAAAATGCGAAATCATACCGAAAAATAAGCGCAAAAAAGAGGCTCCCTATGGGAGCCTCTTTTTTTGTGGTTCAAAACCCGTTTTCGGCATAATACCGGTCTGCGTAGTTATACAGCAGCTGGCATACCTGGCCGCGCTCGGTTGCTGTTTCTGCGCCAAAAGCAATGGCAATAATGCTGTGTGTCTCGTCTTCTACGGTTATATCCTTGCTGCACACCAGGCAGTAGCCCGCCTTGTTGGTGGTGCCTGTTTTCAAGCCCGTTACACCCCGCGTATTGAACACCAAAGGATTTGAATTTGCCGTTGTATATTTCATCGTAGGCATGTTTTTAAACTGCAGCGAAGTAATGTCTGTGATCTCAGGGTAATTCTTTAGGATATACTGGCAAAGGCGGAACATCCCCACAGCGCTCATGCGATTCTGCCGCTTGGTTTGAAGCGGGCTCTCGCCAAAGGAAGGCAGCCCGTTGGAATTATAGAACAGGCTTCCTGCCAGGCCCAGGTCCTGTGCGCGCTGATTCATCCGCTCAACAAACGCATCCTCGCTGCCGCAGATCTCTTCTGCAAGAGCAGTTGCGGATTCGTTGCTGGAAGCAAGCATCATGGCATGGATCAGTTCCTGCACCGGAATCTGCTGCCCGGGATTCAGCGGAATTGTGCCGTCGCCGCTGTAGGAGATTGCGGAAGCATTGGAAGAGATGGTAATGGAGCCGTTTGGATCAAGCTCTCCCCGCTCCATGGCTTCTGCCACCAAAAGGTAGGTCATCAGCTTGGTTGTGCTGGCGATTGCGGTGGGAGTAACTCCGCGGTAGGAATAAAGGATCTTGCCCGTATCGGCATCGCCGATCAGAACACCCGTAAAGGGATGTAAAAAGCCTGACTCCTCCAGATCCTCAGGGCAATAGTCCAGCGGCTGGTCGGGGAACAGTTCTATGCTGTTTTCGTCCAGGTAATTTGCCTTCAGGTCGAACACCAGCATAATATCGATCAGGTTCATATACAGGTCGTTTTCGCTGAAGAGGGTATAGTACCGGGTCTCGTTGCGGCCATCGAACAAACGGTTGCGCTTGATGTTCATATACTCAGCCTTGCGCTTATCGTTGTTCACCAGATCCTGAGCATCGGAGGCGGCAAGACCTGTCTTACCTCTGGCAATGGTAAAATAGGTTCCGTCTTCTTTTGTGCTGGTCATCTGCAGAAAGAACTTTTTTGAAGTCCCGTTCAGGGCACTGGAAAGGCCCTTCAGTGAAATATACACATTGTTGGTATATTCAAAATCGTAAGCTCTTACCCGTGTCTCTTTTCCGTTAACGGTAAGGGTGACCTTATAGGGTCTGGCAACTGCGTAATCATCAGCAAACGCCTGCATGCCAAGGGGAAGGATCAGCACAAAGCAAAGCAGCAAAGGCAGGATTCGTTTTGCAAATTTCATTCGGGTTCTCCCTTCAGAATGGTTAACATAATTATTGTTTAATCAGTATAGCGGATTTCCCTCTCCGATTCAAGTGCTGAATTGTGAATCTTTTTGTATCCCGTGCTGAAATATGTTATGATAACAAAAAAAGATCTGGAGGCAAGATCAATGACATTTGCTGAAGCGAAAAAACAGATGCTGGAGCTGAACACTGAAGAGAGCTCTCTTGCATTTATGCAGGCGCTGGCCGAAGCTGTGAATTTGGACCAAACCATGCTGATCCCCACCCACAAAGCCCCGTCCGGGCAGGCCATTGAACTGCACCAGCAGTATGGCGAAATGTATGCCGTCTGTTTCACATCCCGCGACTATGCTGTGATCCGTCCCGAAGGAATGCTGATGGAAACCGGCATGGGAAAAATCGTGGATCTAGTTTATTCCAACCCCCGCCTGGCCGGCATTGTTCTGGATCCTCAGGGAGCACCGGTTTATATCCGCCGCAGGCAGATCGATGCCTGCAGCGATAAAAAAGACCCCCGGCTTCTGCCGAGGGACTGGGGCGAAGGAATTCCGGTATACGACCAAAGCGACCGGATCGTGATTGAAGAACTGATGGACTTTGCCATGGACATCGTGCAGCAGTATGCGGTGGAACGCTACGGATACTCCATTGCCGAAAGCCACAGCAGCCCTGTTTTTCTGCCCAACCTGATCCTTGAAAAGGACGGTCAGCTTTATTATGCGGCGGTTGAGGCTGCGATTGCGCCGGAGCTTCCCCGCCTGCACCCCAAAAAGCTGGAGGCTCTGAAAGGCTTTGCCGCCAGCATGGATGCCAAATGCCTTTACGCTCCCGTGGGCATCGGCTCAACCGATACCCAGCGTTTTTCCGAGCGCCTTGCCCTATGCGGCGACAGCTTCATGGTAAACTTTAACGGCTTTCAGGAGGTTTGATCAGGCACGCAGCTTTCGCATCGCCAGGATCACGTCTTCCAGCTCGTTACACACCTGGCGAGACATATTGCAGTCGCCGGTTCGTACGCAGGAAGCAGCTTTCAGCTCAAGCTCCTTTTTGCGCTGCTCCAGCTCCAGATAATCGCGCTTAAAGAAGTCGCGGTAGATCATCTTTCGAAATGCTCTTCCGCTCATCCGGCGAATGCTTCCGTTTTCGGTAAGCAGAACATAATCGGTGCAATTGGCAATGGAATAAAAGTCATGGCTTACCAGCAGCACAGTGCCCTTGTATTCCTGAATGGCTTTCTCCAGTGCCAGCTGTGAATACAGGTCCAGGTGGCTCATTGGTTCGTCCATCAGCAGCAGTTCTGCATCGCTGCGGGAGATCAGCGCAAGCTGCAGCAGATTCTTTTCGCCGCCGGAAAGCAGGCTGACCTTCCGGTCCAGCGTGTCTTCATCCAGCAGGTAGGAAGCCGCCAGTGCTTCCGCCTCGCGGCGTGTGTGCAGGCCCGCACGTTCCAGCACTTCAAACACGGTGCTGTCTTCATCCAGGATCTCCCCATGCAGCTGGGAAAGAAACGCTGCTTTTACTCCCGGGCGAATCTGCAGTGCAGAATGATTGCCGTTCCAGATATTGCGCAGCATTGTGGATTTTCCGCTGCCGTTGGGACCGACCAGGGCAACCTTTTCCCCTGCCTTCACTTCAAAGCTCACATTCTGCAGCAGCACTTCATCATCAAATGCAATCGACCAGTTCTCCGCCTGAACCACGGTTTCGGGCGGATTTTCTGTTTCCTCGGCCACCGGTTCGCAGTCGGGCAGGCAGATTGCCGGTTCACGCACTTCAATATAGGGCAGCTCTGTTTTTCCGGCATTCAGCCGTTCCAGATAGGCAACGCGAGCCCGCAGGCAGCGGCCTTTATCCGGGCTGATCACTTCGGTCGCTTCTTTTCGCAGGCGCTCAACAAGCTGCTCCTGAATCGCGATCCATTCCCGCTCCTTCACGCCGGCTTCCTGCAGTTCGGTTTTCATGCGCAGCAGTTCCAGGCTGTACTCCGAATAACTTCCCTCATACATGCGCAGCTCACAGTTTTCCAGTGCAAGCACTTTATCAAAGCAGCTGCTGAGCAGATAGCGGCTATGGGTAACCGTGAGCAGAGTTCCTTTATAGGAATTGATCAGGTCGCGCAGTCCGCGCAGGTTTTCAAAATCCAGGAACACGTCCGGTTCATCCATAATCAGCAGTTCCGGCTGCTCCATCATGCGTCGGATGATCTGCAGCAGCTTGTATTCTCCCCCGCTGATCTCGGCAACGCACACCTCTGCAATACTGTCAAGCCCTGCCAGATGCAGCTGGCGATAAATATTGCTCTCATAGTTATAGCCGTCTGCCGCCTCAAACTGCTCGCAGAGCACCTGGTATTTTTCCGAGGCTTCCTCAAAGTGCTCCTCGTCGGCCATTTCCTCGCACAGGCGATCCATTTCTGCCTGGGCTGCAATAAAATCCTCCGCCAGCCATTCAAAGGACGTAAGACTGCGTTCCTTTTCGTGCCGAACGTATTGGTTTACATAACCAATACGCAAATCATCCTGCCGCAGCAGCTTTCCCGAATACAGATAATTCTCAGGATCGGTGATCAGGCTGAGAAGGGTGCTTTTTCCGGTTCCATTGCTTCCCACCAGAACAGCATGCTCCCCTTCTTCAATGCAGAAGTTTGCATCGCGGAACAGGTCGCGGGCACCAAAGGAAAAAGATAATCCAATTGCTTCAATCATCATAACAGTTCACCTAGTAAGTCTGAAAAAACGGCACAGTGCTGTGCCGTTTTTTTGTTTCGTTCTTTCACTCGTCCAGTGCGGCCACATCCGCAATGGTCTCGCGCCGCACTGCAACATAAGAGCTTCCGCCGCGCAGCATTACGATTGCCGGGCGGGGAATGCGGTTGTAGTTGGATGCCATGGAATAGTTATAAGCACCCGTTGTGCACACTGCAATGCTGTCGCCCCGGTGGATGCCCTCCGGAAGCTGAATATTCGGCTGAATCACATCGCCGCTTTCGCAGCAGCGGCCAACCAGGCTGCAGGTAAAGGTGCATTCCTCGTTCATGCGCTGGGCGGCATACACGGTATATTTAGAACCATAAAGAGCATATCTGGGGTTATCTCCCATTCCGCCGTCGATGGAAACATAGTTACGGTATCCCGGGATCTGTTTCACCGATCCCACAGTATACAGGGTAAGTCCTGCATCTGCCACAATGCTGCGTCCCGGCTCCATACGAATCGCAGGCTGGGCAATATTCAGCTGCCGGCAGATGGAGGTGATCGTTTCTGCCAATTCCTTCAGGCTGGCAGAAATATCTGCCTTGGGGTCACTTTCCACATAGCGAACGCCATATCCTCCGCCCAGGTCAAGGATCTGTGCCATGTAGCCGCAGTTTTGGTTCACATCTGCAACAAAGTGCAGCATCACATCTGCCGTGCGAAGGAAAACATCCTCCCCAAACACCATGCTGCCTACATGGCAGTGGAATCCCATCAGTTCAACATGCGGCTGAAGGAGCGTCTGCCGGACGAGCTCCATTGCCTGGCCAGTCTCAATTGCCGTGCCAAACTTGGAATCAACAAGGCCGGTGTTCACTGCTTCATACGTGTGGCAGTCGATTCCCGGGGTGATGCGCAGAAGGATCTTCTGGCGAATTCCGTGCTGCGCTGCGATACGTTCAATGGCATCTACCTCGTCGGTACCGTCCGCCACAAAGAATCCAATGCCGTGCTCGATTCCGTATGCAATATCACTGTCCGTTTTGTTGTTGCTGTGAAAATATGCCTGGGAAAGGTCAAAGCCTGCCTGCATTGCTGTGTACATTTCGCCGCAGGAAACCACATCTACGCCCATTCCTTCCTCAGCGGCAATGCGATACATCTGCTTGAAAGAATTCGCTTTGCTGGCATAAAGAGCTTTCGAACCGGCGGGGAAATAATTCTGCATTGCATGGGTATAAACACGCATGTTTTCACGCACCCGGTCTTCATCCATAAGATAAAGCGGGGTTCCGTACTCGCTGGCAAGTGCGGCAGTATCCTGCCCGCCAAAGCAAAGGTGCCCTTCCTTGTTCACTGTAAGATTCTTGCAAAGATCCATGGGGTTAGTCATTGAGATGCTTCCTCTCAAATATAATAATAGTCTGCGTCATTATATGGTAAAGGCTCTAAAAACACAACCGCAATTTTGTCAAAAACGCAGATTCAACTGTTTTTTCCCTATATTCTAAGAATGCATTCTATTTGCGAAACTACATTTGCCGTGATATGATATGCTTCAAGGATAAAGTATAAGGGGTTTTATCCGCTCTTTCACTGTATTGCCCTTTCTATTACGAAATCGAGGACTTGTTTTTATGGAACCCATTATTCACAGCCTTTTAGAAACTGACCTTTACAAATTCAGCATGGGTCAGGCAATTTATCACCAGTTTTCCGACTATAAAACAACCTGGAGCTTTAAGTGCCGCAACCAGGATGTTTTTTTCACGCCCGAAATGGTGGCAGAAATTACCCGTCAGATTCAGTTGTTCTGTGATCTTCGCTTTTCTGAAGACGAACTGCAGTACCTGGATTCCATTCGCTGGATCAAGGGCAGCTACGTGGATTTTCTGCGGATCTGGAACCCCCGTTTCGAGGATTTTGATATCAGCACCGATGACCCCTGCGGCCTTCACCTGGAGGTTCGTGGTTCCTGGCTGAATTCCAGCATGTATGAAATTCCCACACTTGCTATTGTAAACGAAGTGTATTTCCGCATGCACTACAACTACAGCAGCCTTCTTGTCAGCTACGAAAGCCGCCTGGATGAAAAGATTCGTCGTTTGGAAAGCGGCGAGCTGAACATCGGCTCGTTCAGCGAATTTGGTCTGCGCCGCCGCCTTTCCGCAGAGGCAGAAGAACTTGCAATAAAAAAGCTGGCAGAGCATAAATACCCGGGTTCTGTATTTGTTGGCACTTCCAATGTTTTCCTTGCCAAAAAGTATAACCTGCTTGCCGTTGGCACCATGGCGCACGAATGGATCATGTGTATCGGCCAGGGCTGCCACCGTCACAACCCGTCCTACAGCAACTGGTATGCCTTGAATGCCTGGACTAAGGAATACGGCATTCTGAACGGAACCGCTCTAACCGATACCATTACCACCGACTGCTTCCTGAAGGATTTCCAGCTTACGTTTGCTACCCTGTTCTCAGGCGTCCGGCACGACAGCGGTGACCCCTATGCGTGGGGCGAAAAAATGATTCGCCATTACGAGCGCCTTGGTATTGACCCCAAGACCAAAACTCTGCTCTTCAGCGACAGCCTGAACTTTGAAAAAGCCGACGCGATCAACAGCTACTTCAAAGGCCGCGTAAAAGTTGCTTTTGGCATCGGCACCTATATCTCCAACGACACAGATGTACCCGCCCTGAACATTGTAATGAAGACTACGGCCTGCAATGGCGTGGATGTTGCAAAAATCAGCGATGTGGAAGGCAAGGGTATGTGCAAGAGCGAAGAATATGTTGATTATCTCCGCCGCTGCATTGATTGGAGAATGACGCATGAGCGCTAAGCGTGCCGTTCTGCTTTTCGGAGCTTTTAACCCGTTCACAAACGCCCACCTGCATATTGGCCGGCTTGCCCAAAGTGTGTTTCCAGAGCATGAGGTCATCTATGTTCCCGCCCGTCTTTCCTATTTTCAAAACTGGAAGGGCATGACGGAAGCCGATGTACTTTCTGAGGAGCTTCGCTTTGACCTGGTTCGCGGCAGCGTGGAACCGGAAGGTTTCTCTGTAAGTGACATTGAAATTAAAGGCATCGTTAACGGCCGTACCTGGAACAGCCTGCAGTATTTCCGGCAGGAGCTGGGGTATTCCGAGCTGGTTCTTTGCATGGGCACCGATAAAGTCTCTGAACTGGAGACCTGGTTCCACGGCCCTGAGCTTGTGGCAGAAAACCGTTTTCTGATCATCACCCGCTCCGGTCAGCGTCTGGCCGACTGCATGACACCGTTTACTTCCCAGTGGCAGCAGAATTTTGTTGAGCTGCCAAATGACGAGTTTGCTGGTCTCTCCGCTACGGCGGTACGGGAAGCTCTCTCCCGCGGCGACCTTGAAACAGTGCGCATCAACGTTCCACCCTATGTATATAACCGGTTAACGAGCCGGAATCACTAAAAAGAGGTACTTCCATATGAAAAAGCTCTATGCCAAGTACACCAGCGTCAGCCTGATTATTCGTATCGTTATCGGCCTTGCTCTTGGCCTGATCTTAGCGCTGGTCGTTCCCGGTGCGTCAGCAATTAGCCTGTTCGGTACTGTGTTTGTAGGTTCCCTGAAGGCAGTTGCCCCGATCCTTGTGGCCATTCTGATCATGGCTTCTCTGGCTCAATCGAATGCCCAGATTGGTAAGCGCTTCCTTGTTATCATCGTTCTGTATATGGTTGCCACGTTCCTTGCTGCAGCAGTTGCTGTAATTGCCAGCAGCATTTTCCCTGTAACGCTGCGTCAGCTGGCTGCTGCCGCAGAAAATGCCGCTCCTGAGGGAATTGGAGAAGTATTTACGACCCTGCTGAAAAACATCGTTGCAAACCCCATCAGTTCCCTGAGTGCCGGCAACTATCTTGGTATTCTGTTCTGGTCTGTCATTATTGGCATGTTTCTCCGTTCCTCTTCTGCCACCACCAAGCAGTTGCTGACCGACCTTTCCGATGCCGTATCCGCAACCGTGCGTTTTGTTATTGAGTTTGCACCTTTCGGAATTATGGGCCTGATGTTTGAGGCAATATCTACCAGCGGCCTTGCTATCTTTACTGATTATGGCAAACTTCTTCTGGTTCTGGTTGGCTGCATGCTGTTTTCCGCTCTGGTGATCAATCCGATCATTGTCTGGTTCTGCATCCGCCGCAACCCCTATCCTTTGGTATTCCGCTGCCTGCGTGAAAGCGGCGTTACGGCCTTCTTTACCCGTTCCTCTGCTGCCAACATCCCGGTAAACATGGCCCTTTGTGAAAAGCTTGGTCTGGATAAGGATGTATACTCTGTTTCTATTCCTCTTGGTGCCACCATTAACATGAGCGGCGCTGCTGTTACCATCACCGTAATGGCTTTGGCCACTGTACATACTCAGGGCATCCCCGTGTATATTCCTCTGGCAATTCTTCTGAGTGTATGTGCTACTTTGGGCGCCTGCGGTACCAGTGGTGTTGCCGGCGGCTCTCTCCTTCTGATTCCCATGGCTTGCTCTCTGTTCGGCATTTCCAACGATATTGCCATGCAGGTCGTTGCTGTTGGCTTTATTATTGGTGTGATTCAGGATAGTGTAGAAACAGCTCTGAACTCCTCATCCGACGCACTCTTCACTGCCGCTGCCGAATTCCGTGACTGGCGCAAGCAGGGCAAAGAAATCAGGTTCTGATATAGACCATAACAAAATAATAAAAAGCTCCGGCTATAATTGAAGCCGGAGCTTTTTTGTTTGCTCTGCTGTTAAAACAGAACAGAGCCGGACAAACTTGCCCGGCTCCGTTCCCTAAGGAATTAGAAAGAGGAGAGAAATATGATGACATTCAAAACAACTTATTTTATTCTGCCAGGCTTCTGCCTAGCTCTTTACAGGATGTAATTGCTGCTCCGTCCGGTTCACCGCAGCAAATCACATATCCACTGAGCAGATCAGCTCCAACCAGGGTACAGCGTTCGGACCAATTCCGCATCCACTCGCCATCACCCCAGCCATAGGAGCCAAAAAGGCCGATACGTTTTCCTGCAAGATGCGATTCACAGGCTGCGAACAGAGGTTCAAACTCCGAAGGCTCCAGTTCCTCAGCTCCCATAGCTGGGCAGCCAAAGGCAATTGCTTCATAAGAATCTGCCAGTTCAGTAGAAAAACTTCCCGCTGTGTAAAGCTCTGCAGATGCGCCTCCGTCCTTCATTCCTTCTGCCACAGCATAAGCCATGGCTTCTGTATTACCAGAGCCGCTCCAATAAATAATTGCTGTTTTCTTCATAAAGTATTTCCTTTCATTTATATGGCCACTGCCAGTTCTTCCATGGCAGTTCCCTTGCGATACAGTTTGGTATAGATCTCTTTGCAGGTTTTATAGCTTTGAAACAGCTTCTGTGCGGTGTTCACATTTCCGTAGACCTTCCAATAGCCGATACATTTATAATTGCCAGCTTTATTGTCTATAAACCCTTTTACATCCTCTGGAGGATAACCAAGAAAAAGCCCTATTTCATGGGGAAACTGTTCTTCGGTCCGAAGCCGGAAGATCAGATGCTTCAAACACGTTTCCATATGTGCAGACGAATACCCATTCTGCTGAAGGATTTGAAAAGACTCTTCTCTGCAAAGATCCTTACGCAGGCTCTGTGGTCGAAACACATAAATCAGCGCTTTCCCATTCCGAAATCTCAGCGGAAGTACCCGCAACCCTTTTTCCTTTAGTCTTCCATTCCAGCGGCGAATCGTATTCCGCAGCTCCTGATCTGTTTTCACCTGACAGGAGAAGAGACTTCCGGTTTTGATACCCGCCAGTGTGGGAGCACAATTGTTAACCATGATATCGTCCGACATGATAGTCTCCTTTCATGGTTAGCTTACGCTAACTGCCAGTCAAAAGAAAAAAGCCCGGGGTTATAGGCTGTTTTTTCTAGCAGTTAGCCGCCGCTAACCGTTGCTTGAAATATAGCACCCCAATTTCCTTCTGTCAACTCTTTTTTGAAAAATCGTAAAATCTAATAAAACCTTTGATCTCTCTGACCGTTTTTCGCAAGGTATCTGAATCTTGTTTTATGTTTCGCCCGTATGTATTGTTTCCCACTTCTTGTACCCAAACAACTGAGCGTACTCCAAGGAAAATTCGGAAACTCAGGATTATCTCATTCATTAATGCCCGTGCTAAATGTTCTTTATGCTGCATTGCCAAAGTTACTTTCCTATGGTAGAATGCTGAAAACTAATAAGATGAGGATAGATTCCATGGAAATATTTGATATTGTTGACACCCTTGGTCAGCCCACCGGCCAAACAGTCGAGCGTACCGAAGCGCATGCAAAAGGTATTCGTCACCGTACCGCTCACATCTGGGTTACCCGCCGGGTTAACGGTGTGCTGCAGGTGCTGCTGCAGAAGCGGAGTCTGGATAAGGATTCTTTTCCCGGCGGTTTGGATACCTCCTCTGCCGGCCACATTCAGGCTGGCGATGAGCCGCTGGAATCTGCCCTGCGCGAGCTCGGTGAAGAACTTGATATTCACGCTGCACCGGAAGACCTCCTTCCCATCGGCACGTTTGTGGTTTCGCTGCAGGAGGAATTTCACGGCAAGCCATTTTTGGATGAAGAGATTGCCTTTGTTTATGTATATGAAAAGCCGGTGGATATTACCACACTTCATCTGCAGGCCAGCGAGCTCGACAGCGTTGAATGGCACGACTATACCGAAGCCCTGCACGCCACTCTGACAAACGACCCCAAATACGTTATTCCCATTGACGGTCTTCGCACGGTTGGCCGTTACTATAGCATGAAAGAAGAATAATCAATTACAAAACACCCGAGATCTATCGATCTCGGGTGTTTTATTATCCGAACCTCCGGTTCTCGTCCGGTCGGCACAAAAAAAACAGCCACCCTAACGGGTGACTGTTTTGGTGCCGGTGACCGGACTCGAA
>JAKSSN010000005.1 GCA_024403095.1 Oscillospiraceae bacterium | reverse complement strand
ATGAAGGCCGGTGTGGTTCAGCAGATTGGCAAGCCGCAGGAGGTCTATGACAGCCCCGCCAACCTGTTTGTTGCGCAGTTCCTTGGCACGCCGCCCATTAATGTGTTCCATGGCCGCGTGGAGCAGGGTGCCCTCTATATCGGTGAGGATCATGTGCTGAACACCGATCTGCAGGAGGACGGTGAAGTTACCGTTGCCATCCGTCCCGAAGGCTTTATTCCCGCTCCGGATGGTGCGCTTTGCTGCAAGCTGAACGCTGTCGAAGTTATGGGCCGCGACACAAGCATCGTATCAAGCCACAGTTCCGCGATCAGCACTTCCATTCGTTCCATTGTTGCCTCCGATACCTCCGTTAACATGGCAGACAGTTTTGTCCGCTTTAACCTGAAACCCTCTAAAGTGTTTGTGTTCCGCGCTGACAGCGAAGAGCGCGTACCGTTTCACGTTCTGTGACGGGAGGCTGCAAGTATGGAAAACCGAAGTTGGAAAGGCTGGCTCTACCTGATTCCAGCCATTTTATTCCTGGGAATTTTTATGGTTTATCCCTTGATCGATGTTTTTGTATACTCCTTTGAAGAAAACTATAATTTTGCCTCCCAGACCTTTACCGGAACCGGACTGTTCAACTATTCCTATGTTCTGCACGACGCCTATTTTCTTCAGGCTGTAAAAAACACCTTTATTATTGTTATCATCACCGTGCCGGTTTCCACCGGCCTCGCTCTGCTGATCTCTCTGGGCCTGAATTCCATCCGCCCGCTGAAAGATCTATTCCAGACCATCTATTTTCTTCCTTATGTAACCAACACCCTGGCAGTTGGCCTTGTATTCATGATCCTGTTTAAAAAGACTGCCTATTCTGACGGTATGATCAACCTGCTCATCCACTGGTTTGGCGGCCAAAGCGTTGATTTTATCGATGGACCCTACTGGGCAAAAATGTTTGTGATGTGTTTTTACACAGTGTGGGTGGTAATGCCGTTTAAAATTCTGATCCTCACCAGTGCCCTTGCTTCCGTAAACCCGGATTATTACCGCGCCGCCAAGATTGACGGCACTTCTCGCTCCCGCATTTTTTTCCGCATCACGCTGCCCATGATCTCTCCTATGGTTTTTTACCTGATCATCACCGGATTTATTGGTGCATTCAAGGCCTACAGCGATGAAGTTGCCATTTTCGGCACGGATCTGAATGCTGCCGGCATGAACACCATCGTGGGGTATGTTTATGACATGCTGTACGGCAACAGCGGCGGATATCCCTCCTACGCATCCGCTGCCGCCCTGATCCTGTTTGCCATTGTGTTCACGATCACCTGTATCAACCTGCTCATCAGCGGGAAGAACAGTATTAACTGAAAGGAGCCCGCTATGCACGAAACTGATTATCAGCAGCTTCAGCATTCTGCTCAGCTGCGCAGCAGACTTGGTTCCTTTATAAAATACTTTTTTCTCTCGCTTTGGGCTCTGATCGTTCTGTTCCCGTTCTACTGGATGCTGCTGAGCTCTGTAAAAAGCTACGGTTCCTATAACGCGGAATATATCCCCAAATTTTTCACGCTTTCGCCCACCCTGCAGAATTACCGCGACGCATTTACCACCGTATCCCTCGGCCGTTATTTTGCCAACACCATTCTGTTTACCGCTGCTACGACCGCTGTAATGCTGGTCGTGGTGATTTTGGCTGCCTTTGCCTTTGCACGGTTAAACTTTCGGGGGAAAAACACCGTATTTGCCCTGTTTCTTTCCCTGATGATGATTCCTAACGAGCTGGTGATCATCACAAACTTTGTTACCGTTACCAACTGGGGCATGCGCAACACTTTCCTTGGGCTGATTTTGCCCTCTGTTACCTCGGTGTTTTACATTTACCTGCTGAAGGAGAACTTTGAGCAGATTCCTGACAGCCTGTACCGAGCCGCAAAAATTGACGGGGCAAGCGATTTTCGTTATCTCACCCGTGTTATGCTGCCCATCTGCCAGCCTACGATCGTTACCATTACCATTCTCAAGGTGATCGAATGCTGGAACAGCTTTGTATGGCCGCGCCTGATCACCGATGACCCGGCCTATTTTCTGGTTTCTAACGGCATTCAGGAGATTCGTGAAAACGGTTTTGGCCGGGAAAACATACCTGCTATGATGGCCGCTGTCGTTGTGATCTCTGTGCCGCTGATCATTCTGTTTCTTGTATTCCACAAAAAGATCATGGCCGGCGTATCCCGGGGAGGTACGAAGGGATGAAAAAAACGCTTACTGTTTTCCTGCTGGTCTCCCTGTTGCTTCCTGTTCTGCTTCTGGCCGGCTGCCATGGGGCAAAAGCATCTTCTGCTTTTTTGGTTCCGGAAAACTTCGACAGCAGCCGGAATTATGAGATCAGCTTTTGGGCCAAAAATGATACCAATAAGACCCAGACCGATATCTATAAAAAGGCGATTGCTGATTTTCAGGCGATCTATCCCAATATTACCGTGAATCTGAAGCTATATACAGACTATAGCCGCATTTACAACGATGTGATCACCAACATTTCCACCGGTACCACTCCGAACGTTTGCATCACTTACCCCGACCACATTGCGACCTACATGACCGGAGCCGACACCGTAGTAGCTTTGGATGAACTGCTGACGGATGCCCGTTATGGGCTTGGCGGCAGTGAAGTTCTCTTTGATTCTCCCACCGCAGAAGAGATCATCCCCCAGTTTTTGAATGAATGCGCCATTGGCGGCAGCACCTACGCTCTGCCCTATATGCGCTCCACCGAAGCCTGCTACATCAACCGAACCTATGTTGAAGCCTTGGGCTATACGATTCCCGATGCACTCACCTGGGATTATATCTGGGAAGTCTCCGAAGCTGCCATGGCGAAAAATTCGGATGGAACCTTTAAATTGAACGGGCAGAACGTAATGATTCCCTTCATTTATAAGTCCACCGATAATATGATGATTCAGATGCTCCGGCAGAAAAACGCCGGCTATTCCTCTGCCGCAGGCGAAGTACAGCTGTTTAACGATACCACTCGCGAGCTTCTGTTTACTGTTGCAGAGCACGCAAAGTCCGGAGCCTTCTCCACGTTTAAGATCAGCAGCTATCCTGCAAACTTTTTCAACGCAGGTCAGTGTATCTTTGGCATCGACTCCACGGCCGGCTCTACCTGGATGGGTTCCAAGGCCCCCCTGCTGGACATCAGCGCGGATCAGGTGGTTGATTTTGAAACAGTCGTAATGCCAATACCTCAGTTTGATCCCTCCCAGCCGCAGATGATTTCGCAGGGGCCATCGGTTTGTGTGTTTAACAAGGAAGATCCGCAGGAGGTCCTCGCCGCCTGGCTTTTCACTCAGTTTCTTCTCACAAATGATGTGCAGATCGCCTATGCCGAGACCGAAGGTTATGTTCCTGTTACTTCAAAAGCGCAGCAGAGCGCTGAATACCAGGACTACCTCTCCCGCAGCGGTCAGGATAACAACCGCTATTACGATGTAAAGATTGAAGCGACCGAGCTTCTGCTGAACAACACGCAGAACACTTTTGTCACCCCCGTGTTCAACGGATCCGCCTCGCTGCGCGATGCTGCCGGCACGCTGATTGAAAATGTTACTCTTTCCGTGCGCCGCAAGCAGACGGTAGATGATGCTTTTATCAGCAAGCTTTATGAAGATGTAACTTCGCTGAAGCGCCTGGACCAGATCAGTGCTGAGCCTGCTGCCGATCTTGGTCCACTTCCCCAGACAGCGGTGTTCCTCTTAGCTTCTTTAGTTATCGCCTGGGTCTTTATTCTGGCCTTTTTCCTTTATTCCACGATCCGGAAAAAGAAGCTGTCAAAAAAGGCTGAATAATGCGCTCCCCACTCTGTATAATGGATTGATTTCTCATTCGATTGTTGTATAATACAGTCGGTTCGCAAGAACACTATATAAAGGAGAATATGAAATGAAAAAGATTCTTGCTCTTATCCTTTCTCTCTGCATGGTCTTTGCTCTTTGCGCATGCGGCAATTCTGCTCCTGCAGCAGCTCCCGCAGCCACTGAGGCTCCCGCAGCAGCCGAAGCACCTGCAGCTGAGACCCCTGCCGAGCCCGAAGTGGAAGAAGACGACGGCGTGATGTCCTATGCCGAATATATGGCTGCTGACCTTGATTCCGAAGTTGTGATCGAAGCCTATGTTCAGGACACTCAGAGCTGGTGGAATGATCAGATCACCGTTTACGCCGCTGATGAAGATGGTGCCTACTTCATCTACAACATGAGCTGCTCCGAGGAAGATTCCGCAAACCTGGTTCCCGGAACCAAGATCAAAGTCACCGGCTACAAGGCCGAGTGGGCCGGCGAAATCGAAATCGGTGCCGGTGCTACCTTTGAATTTGAAGAGGGCTCCTATGTTGCCGAAGCTAAGGACCTCACCGCTCTTCTTGGCACCGAGGAACTGGCCGCTCACATCAACGAGTACGTTACCTTTAAGGGACTGGTCGTTGCTGCAAAGGACGAGGAAGGCCGTGCCTTCTTCTACAGCTGGGACAACTCCGGTGAAGAGGGTACTGACGCAGACCTCTACTTTGATGCATCCTGCAACGGCACTGTGTTCGGCTTTGTTGACGAATACTACCTCCGCAACGCCAATACCGAAGTATACGAGACCATCCGCAACCTGAAGGTTGGCGATGTGATCGACGTGACCGGCTTCCTTTACTGGTACAATGGCGCTCAGCCCCAGGTCACTGATGTTGTAGTGACCGGCAACGTCAACGACAAGAGCGAAGGCGTTATGAGCTATGCCGAATACGCCGCTGCTGCTGCAGATGACGAAGTTGTGATTGAAGCCTACGTACAGGACACCCAGAGCTGGTGGAACGATCAGATCACTGTTTATGCAGCCGATGCCGATGGCGCTTACTTCATTTACAACATGACCTGCTCTCAGGAAGATTCTGAAAAGCTGGTTCCCGGCGCCAAGATCAAAGTCACCGGTTACAAGGCCGAGTGGGCTGGCGAAGTAGAGATCGGTGCCGGCGCAACCTTTGAGTTCTGCAATGACGGCACCAGCTATGTAGCCCCCGCTGCAGACCTTACCGCTCTGCTGGGCACTGAGGAGCTTGCTGCTCACATGAACGAGCGCGTTGTCTTCAAGGGCCTGACCGTTGCAGCCAAGGACGAGAATGGTGCTGCTTTCTTCTATGCATGGGATAACTCCGGCGAAGAAGGCACCGATGCCGACCTGTATTTTGATGTTGAGCTGGACGGCGCAACCTACACCTTTGTTGATGAGTACTACCTCCGCAACGACACAACTGCGGTCTACGATGCAATTCGCAGCCTGAATGTTGGCGACGTGGTTGATATTGAGTGCTTCCTTTACTGGTACAACGGCGCTCAGCCCCATGTTGTTTCCGTTTCCGTTGCCGGCTGATATCTTATCTTAAGCTGATTTTCCCCTCTGTGTTCTTTTTACACAGAGGGGAATTCTTTTTTTCCGGGTCGCTCTTCGTCAGCAGTTCTTGACAACAGTCTGCGAAATCATGTAGACTGAAATGCTTTTAATATTGCTTTTTACTTCTGACTAAAATACTTAAGGGGTTCCCATGGTTTTTTCAAGTCTGTTCTTTTTATATGCTTTTCTTCCTTTAAGCCTGCTTTGTTATGTTTTCTGCCGCAGCTTAAAGGCAAAAAATATCTGTCTGCTGGTCTTCTCTCTTATTTTTTATACCTGGGGTGAGCCAAAGTACGTTCTTCTTCTGCTGGCCATGTCCTTTTTCGACTGGTTCTTTGCCCTGCGTATTCAGCATGCTTCCCCGGATGCCGCAGCATCCCGTAAGCGTTGGGTCGTCCTTTCCTGCATTGTGAATCTTGGCCTGATCGGTGTGTTTAAATACAGCAAGATCATTTGTTCCACCTTTGGCATTATGCCCGCATTCGTTTCAAAGATCGCTCTCCCACTCGGCATCTCTTTTTACACCTTTCAGCTGCTCAGCTACGTGATCGATGTATATCGCGGCGAAGCAGATGCCCAGGAAGAATACTGGCATGTTTTGCTGTATGCTGCACTGTTTCATCAGTGCATTGCCGGCCCGATCGTTCGGTATAAAACAATTGCTGAGGAGCTGTTTGAATTTCGCACCCCCTGGAAAGATCTGCCGGACGGTATTGTCCGCTTTTCCACCGGGCTTGCCAAAAAAGTTATTCTTGCCAACACCTGCGGCTCAATTGCCGACCGTTTTTTGCTGGCCGATGCGGCCATATCCGACCTTAGTGCGCTGAGTGCAAACCTTTCTCAGCTCAGCAAAACCTCTGTTGCTGGCCTTTGGCTTGGTTTATTTGGCTATACATTGCAGATCTATTTCGACTTTTCCGCTTATTCCGATATGGCCATCGGCATGGGAAAAATGCTTGGTCTACATTATCTGGAAAACTTTAACTATCCGTACATCTCAAAAAGCGCAACCGAATTCTGGAGACGCTGGCATATTCCCCTTGGCACTTTTTTCCGTGACTATGTATATATTCCCCTGGGCGGCAATCGCCATGGCAGCCTTCGCACTCTTTTCAACACCTTTGTCGTTTGGGCGCTCACAGGGCTTTGGCATGGTGCAAACTGGAGCTTTGTTGTATGGGGACTGTATTTCTTTGTACTCATCTCCGTTGAAAAGGCTGTTATGAAACATTTCAGCGGCAGCAGCCGGTTCACCAGTGCACTCGCCCGCATCTACTTTATCCTGATTACCATGCTTGGCTGGATGCTGTTTAAGTACACCACTTTTTCCTATATTCCTGTTGTTTTCAAAGGTCTGATTGGAGCAAACGGAAACGCTCTGACTGATTTTGAGACCCATTCTATCTTCACAAGCAATCTGTTCCTTCTTATCTTCTGTCTTTTTGCCGTTACACCTGTCTTCAAAGCAGCCGGCCAGCGTTTCGCTTCATTTGCCAAGCGCTCCTGGATGGTTCAGAATGTTTATAATGCCGTTCACTACTTTATAATCCCGGTCTCCTGCCTTCTGATCAGCACGGCACAGCTTGTAAACGCCAGCTTTAATCCCTTTCTTTATTTCCGATTCTGAGGTAGCCTTATGACTGAAGAATTAAATCTTAACGAACTGCGTGCTTTGCTCGGCGATTCGGAGCCCGCAGCAGCTCCCCCTTCTGTTTCTTCTAATCCTGTGGAGGGGCAGGCAGTTTCCCCGGTTCCTTTCGTTCCTGCTCCCCAGCGTGCCGAGGAGCGCAGAGTGCGCAAGGTTTCCCGCAAAAAGAAAAAACGGGCTCTCCGCAAAAGTGTTCCGTTCTTTGCTGTTTTTGCTGTTATCACCCTCTGCGCCTGGATGATCCCCCTGCGTCCCACCGTTTCGGTTCGGGAGAACCGTAATCTGGACCGTTTTCCCAGCTTTTCTTTTTCCTCCCTTCTGAGCGGTGATTACTTTTCAGGAATCGATAACTGGTTTTCTGATACCTTCACCTTCCGCGAAACCTGGATGGACCTTGGGGACTGGCTGGAAGGGTTTTATGGCAGAAGTTCCGCCGTATTATCCGGCTCTCCCGCCCAGCACTCCGACGAGATTCCCGTAACCACACCGTCTGCTGCACCGGAAGAATTCTCTGCTGCTGCCATGAGTGAGCAGCCTGAAGTTTCCTCTGAAGAGCCTGTTGCCGAAGAGAATTCCGCCGCTGAAGACGAGCCCCACAGCGTGGCTCGCGAACTGAGCGAAATTGACCTTGAAAACGAATACGTTGCCAAAAGCACCTGCATTGTAATGGATGGCAGCGTTTATCCCTACGTTAATTTTACGCAGTTTTATGCCGACAAATACACCGACAGCCTGAACAAAGCGGCTGACCTACTGGAGGGAAAAGCACGGGTATTTGATCTGCTGGCACTGCGCAGCACTTCTGTTATGCTTTCGAAGAGTGTTCGTGAGTATATGAACATTCCTCTGGAAGAGGATATCCTTGACTATATGTTTGGAAGAATGCAGGGCAAGGTAAACTGTGTGGATTCCCTCTACATGCTGCAGAACCACAACGCAGAATATCTTTATTTTCATTCTGACCACCACTGGACCGCTGTGGGTGCCTATTATGCATATGTCAGCTGGTGCAAAACTGCCGGTGTTGATCCGGTTCCTCTGGACCTGTATGAAGAAGAAGTGTTTGGCCCCTACACAGGCACCTATTACGGCCACAACAGCAAACGCAGCCCCGTCCTTGAAGACGAAGTCCACACCTTTAATCCTCCCGGTGACATCACGCTCTATATCAACGACGGGCGTGATTCCCCTACCTACCTTGGCTTTGAAAACGAAGTGATCACTCACACCGTTACCCAAGATTACTACGCATCATTTTTGGCCAGCGACCACGCAATGTGTACGTTTGTCAACAACGACATTCCGAATGAATCCGCCGTGCTGATCATCAAGGACTCCTACGGAAACCCGTTTTCGTACTACTTTACCCAGCATTATAAGTATGTATATGCGATCGACTACCGCAGGTACTTTAATCGTTCCCTCACCGATTTTGTGGATACCTATCATGTGGATGATGTTATTTTTTGTACCGCCATGTTTCTTGCCCAGTCTGACGGCGGAACTCAGCTGCTTTCCAATTTTATCCGCTGATCTGTTTGTTCCCAACAAGTTTTCTGCCAAGCCCGGTGTGATCCACCGGGCTTGTTTCTCCTCCGCAGCAAACTGGACTCATCTCGATCATCGTTTACCGATTTGTTATAGAATTCTCTTTCCTCCCGTGATAGAATCATTACCGTCGATTCCATTTCGGGAGGTGTTTTTATGCCCAAAACCGACTCTGACCACAAACATTCAAAGCGGCTTGTTAAGGGAGCTGTTGCCCTTACCACTGCAGCCGCCCTGCTGACCGGAGGGCTCTTTCACTCCCCTGCGGAATTTCTGCAGGAAGACCGCGACACGGCTCCGCAGGCAATTGTGCAGGTAATGGAGCCTTTGGACGAAGATGATGACGGCAGCGACGATGACTATGGAGCCGAAGAGGAAGAAAAGGGGCGCCGTGGTTTTCGTGCCCGCTTAAAGCAGCTGCTCCTGCGTCTCCCTCTGTACCTCCGTCTTGCTCTTCTGCTGCCCCTATGGTGCATTGGCTGGGTACTGATCACCGGCGGAAGTGCACTGTTTCAGGCCTTTCTCAGCCCCGCACTCGGTTCCGTTCTCCGCTGGCTTTGCATCACCGCGCTGGTTTGTGCAGGGATCCTTGGCGCAGTCAAGCTGATGTTCCCGGATGTTCCGTTGAAAAAGCTGCTGACCAGAAAAAGTTTTTTTGCCGTGCTGCTCTCCAGCGGACTGCTTGGGCTGGGCGGCACCCTTCTTCAGGTCTTTTACCCCGACCTGAATTGGCTTCCTGCCGCGGTGGACTCCGGCGCCGTTCTGCTTTTGCTGCTTTGGCTTTCGCTGAAAGCCGGGTTTGTACGCCGCCGCGCCAGATGCATTTCCGCTCAAAAGTCGGTTGCTCCCTGCCTGCACAAGGGCGCAGCCGACTTTTTGTGCATTTTCAATAAAACCGGCACTTATTGCAAACCATACAGCACTTATTGCAATTTGAAATGTTTTTTCTAGTGTCTATAATGAAGCAAGCTTTCTTTAGTTTGGGAAAGTGTATCAATTAAACAGGAGGAAACAAAAATGAAAAGATTGCTCGCAATGATCATCTGCGTGGTCATGGCAGTATCTCTGCTCGCCGGCTGTGGTTCCACCAGCGCTCCCGCAACTACCACCACCGCTCCCGCTGCTCCCGCCGCTGATGCAGAACCTGCTGCTGAGCCTGTAGTAAAGGACGAAACCAGAAGCTACAGTATCGCTGATGAGTATGAGCCCTGGGTTTGGGAAGTTGCAGTTAACAACGAAAACTTCCGCAAAGCCATCTTCTGCGGTATCAACCGCGCAACCACTCTCTATGTCGCAACCGGCGACGAAACTCTTGCCGATGTTTATCTGCAGAACACCGTCACCCCTGCCGGTCTTGCAGTTGACGACAACGGTGTTGACTATGTTGACAACGCTGCTTTTGCCGAGCTCAACGCCAAGGATTTCTTTGACGCTGCAGCTGCTGTAAGCTACCGCGATGCCGCAATGGCAGAGCTGAGCGCACAGGGTGTATCCTTCCCCGTAAAGGTTCTTGTCCGCTACAATCCCACTGTAAACAACTGGGAAGAGCAGTGCACTCTGCTCGAGCAGCAGCTCGAGGCAGTTCTGAATGCCGACGGCACCCAGTTTGTTGATGTGATCGTTGTCGCAGGCCCCACCGAAGGCTTCCTTGGTGCAGTTCGCCGTTCCAGCGATTACATGCTGATGCTGTGCAACTGGGGTGCAGACTATGCTGACCCCGAAACCTTCTCCGAGCCCTTCTACCAGGCAAAGTCCGATACCTCCCCCAACGGCTATAACCGCGGCGGCCGCTATGCTTACTTTGCATACTCCGTAAGCGATGGCATGGCATCTTCCGACACCGTTCTGGAGTACTTTGATCTCGTTGAAGCTGCAATGGCAATCACCGACGACACCAACGCACGTTACGATGCATTTGCCAAGGCAGAGGCATACATGATTGAGCATGCACTTGTTATTCCTTATGGCACTGAAGTTGCTGACTATGTTGCCAGCAGACTCAACCCCTTTGAAGGCCAGTACGCCGGCTTTGGTATCTCCAATGCACGCTACAAGGGCCAGCACCTGCTTGATAACTTCATGAGCATGGAAGAATACTCCGCAGCTGCTGAAGGCCAGGCTATCACCAGCTACACCGATACCGACAACGACACCTATCGCGTTCTTTACAGCGGTGAGCTCACCACCATCAACTACCTGACCACCGGCAACAGCAACGAGCACGCAATCGGCGCCAACGTGATCGACTCTCTGGTAGAGTACGACTGCAACGGTGAGATTCTGCCCTCCCTCGCAACCGAATGGACCTACGATGCCGACACTCTGACCTGGACCTTCAAGCTCCGCGATGACGCATCCTGGGTTGATACCAAGGGTAATGTTGTTGCTGCAGTCACTGCAAACGACTTTGTTTCCGCTGCCAAGTACGTTCTGGATCCTGCAATGGGTTCCTCTACCGCTAACATCATCTATGATGTTATTGCAAACGCAGAAGAGTACTTCAACTACATGACCTACCTGCAGAATGCAGAAGCAGGCGTTGTTGATGAAGACGGCACCACCTACACTGTGGATGAAGAAGGCAACGTTACTGTTACCCCTGCAGAAGGCGAAGCTGCTGTATATGCTCCTGTCAGCTTTGAAGAAGTTGGCGTTAAGGCTGTTGACGACACCACCCTTCAGTACACTCTGAAGAAGGAAGTTCCTTACTTTGTTTCCATGATGACCTATGTTACCTACCTGCCCGCATATGGTCCTCAGCTGGAAGAGCTCGGAACCAAGTTTGCCACCAGTGCTGACACCATGTACTACTGCGGCGCATACTACATTTCCGATTATCAGCCCCAGGTCAAGCTGGTCCTCTCCAAGAACACCACCAACTGGGATGCTGAAAAGGTTTACATTGAAACCATCAACCGCATCTTCAACGCTGAGGCAAGCACCATCGGCGCTGAAATGGCAAAGCGCGGCGAGATCGACTACACCAGTCTGAGCGCCGATATCGTGGATGCATGGCTTGCTGATCCTGCAACCGCCAACATGGTCTCCATGGAGCGTCCTGCAAGCGACTTTGCATACTACTACTGCTTCAACTTTAACGTTGGCGCACTGGACGAAACCTTCTACCGTCCGTAAACCCAGCGCAAGCCAAGAGGCATAAGCTATAACCCAAAGCAGGAGCGGGAATCTCCCGCTCCTGCTGTTGTAGTTTTTTCTGCAGCCGCTCTTTTCTATTGGAATGGTTAAAAATTGAAGCTTTTAATCATTCCAATAGGAAAGAGATCATCAAACCCGGAGGTTATTTCATGGCAAAATATCTTACAAAACGCATCGGTCGGTCCCTGATCACGCTGGTTCTGATTATCTGCGTGGTCTTCATTCTCATGCGAATGATGCCGATTGAAGGCTATTTCCAGAATTTTGAAAAACTGTCGGATGAACAGATTCAGTCCGGTCTGCGAGAAATGGGTATGCTGGACCCGCTTCCTGTGCAGCTGGTTCACTTTTTCCAGAACATGTTCAAGGGAGACTTCGGTGTTTCGCATAAATACCGGGTGAATGTTGCCGTTACAGAGATCCTGCGCGATAAGATTCCCGTGTCGATCAAACTGGGCAGTCTTTCCATTCTGGTGTCCCTTGTTCTTGGCATCCCCCTGGGCACAATGATGGCGCGCTTCAAGGGAAAATGGTTTGATAAGTTTGGAACTCTTTTCATCGTGTTTATTGAAGCCGTCCCTGCCGTGGTCTATCACCTGCTGATTCAGATGTACGGCACAAAATGGCTGAACATTCCCATGCTTTTCGACGGCGCCGACTGGCGCTGCTGGATCCTGCCGGTGTTTTCCATGTCCCTGGGCAACATTGCTTACTACGGCATGTGGCTGCGCCGCTACATGGTGGACGAGGCAAACAAGGACTATGTACGTTTGGCAAGAGCCAAGGGCGTTTCTGAAAACAAGGTGATGTTCCGGCATATTTTCCGCAATGCTTTCGTTCCTATGGTGCAGTACCTTCCCTCCTCTTTTCTGAACACGGTAATTGGTTCCATTTACGTGGAATCTCTTTACAGTGTGCCCGGAATGGGCGGATTGCTGGTTAACTGCGTAAAAGGCAGCGATAACACCATGGTTCAGGCAATTGTTTTGCTTTACGCCACAGTTGGTGTAATCGGGCTGCTGCTTGGTGACGTTCTGATGACGGTCCTGGATCCGCGCATCAGTCTTGGCGGAAAGGAGGGTGGAAGATAATGGCTTCTGTGCAGGATTTTGTAGCTGAAAAGTTTGAAAAAAAGGCTGAAGCAGAAATTAAAAGGACATTTGATGACCTTTCTGATACCAATATGGCAACCGACGAGCTGTTTTCTTTTGCTGATTATAACGAAGAGGAAGCTGAGCGCACCGGTTACAGCGATTATTCCTACTGGGGAAGCACCGTACGCCTGTTTCTGAAAAACAAAGGTGCAGTCTGCATGCTGATTATTATGCTTGCAATCATCATTTTTACCTTTGTTCAGCCCCATCTTCCCAATCAGTTCGACCCCAACAAGGCAAATATGAATGCCCTGTTTATTCCCGACCGTAATATTCAGCCCAACTCCACATACTGGTGGGGCACCAACTCCATTGGTCAGGACCTTTGGGCCAGAATTTGGGCCGGCACAAAAACAAGCCTTTTTATCGGCTTTACCGTTGCGGTAATCGAGGCAATTGTCGGCATTACCATGGGCGTTCTCTGGGGTTATGTACGTAAGCTGGACTTCTTTTTCACCGAGTTATACAACGTAATTGATAACATCCCCCAGACCATCGTTCTTATTCTGCTTTCCATGATCCTTCGCCCCAGCATCAAAACGCTGATCTTCGCCATGACCATCACGGGATGGATCGGCATGGCCCGCTTTATCCGTAATCAGATCCTTATCATTCGCGACCGCGATTACAACCTTGCCTCCCGCTGCCTGGGTACTCCCACCAAAAAGCTGGTAATGAAGAACCTCCTTCCCTACCTTGTATCTGTTATCATGCTGCGCATGGCACTGGCAATTCCCGGCGCCATCGGCAACGAGGTGTTTGTTACCTACATTGGTCTTGGTCTTCCCAGCACCACTCCGAGCCTTGGCATTCTGATCAACGAAGGCCGCGAGGTAATGATGAATGCAAGCCAGCGTTACCAGCTGATCTTTCCTGTTGTGATCCTTTCCCTGGTTACTATTTCTTTCTACATTATCGGCAATGCATTTTCCGATGCTGCTGATCCTAAAAACCACAGATAAGGAGGCCGTTATGAGCGAAGTAATCTTATCTGTTCAAAATCTTAATATTAAATTCAATCTTCGGGGCCGCGTTCTTCATGCCATTCGCGGCATTGACCTGGATATTTACAAAGGAGAAAGCATTGCCATCGTAGGCGAATCCGGGTCCGGCAAATCGGTTTTTACAAAAAGCTTCATGGGCCTTCTGGATGGCAACGGTTTTATCTCCTCCGGTTCCATTCTGTATGATGGCCGGGACCTTTCCAAAATCACCCGCGCCAAAGACTGGCAAAAGATCCGCGGCGGCGAAATTGCTATGATCATGCAGGATCCCATGACCTCTTTAAATCCGCTGAAAACCATTGGCGACCAGATTGCAGAGGCTATTCAGATCCACCAGCCGGAATTCAAAGGCGAGGCTTTAAAGCAGAAGATCATTGGCTACCTCACAGATGTGGGCATCACAGAACCCGAGCGGCGTGCAAAGCAGTATCCCCATGAGTTTTCCGGCGGTATGCGCCAGCGCGTTGTAATCGCGATCGCTCTGGCCTGTAATCCGAAAATACTGATCTGTGACGAGCCAACCACCGCGCTGGACGTAACGATCCAAGCTCAGATCATTGACCTGCTGAAGGACCTGAAGAAAAAATACGCTCTTACGATCGTATTTATCACCCACGACCTTGGGGTTGTGGCAAACATTGCTGACCGTGTTGCAGTCATGTATGCCGGCCAGATCATTGAGCTTGGCATGGCAAACGAGATCTTCTACGATCCGCGGCATCCCTACACCTGGGCATTGCTCTCTTCCCTGCCGCAGCTTGGTGAAAAGGGCGTAAGCCTGTATACGATTCACGGCACGCCGCCCAATCTGTTCAAAGCCGTTGTTGGTGATGCCTTTGCTCCCCGCAACCCGCGCGCTCTGAAGATCGATTTTATTAAAGAGCCTCCCTGCTTTGAAGTATCTCCCACTCATTGGGCAAAGACCTGGCTTCTGGATCCAAGAGCCCCGCAGGTTGAACCGCCCGAAGTTATTAAATACATCCGTGAACTGGGGGTGAAAAATGATGCAGCCAACTGAAGAACGCGAAGTATTGCTGGACGTAAAAGATCTGCATGTTACCTTTGGCAAAGGAAAAAAGGCGTTTGAAGCCGTAAAAGGTGTGGACTTTCAGGTGTTTAAAGGCGAGACCTTTGGTATTGTTGGCGAATCCGGCTCCGGAAAGACCACCATTGGCCGTGCTATTATGCGCATCCATCCTACCAGCGGCGGCGAGATCCTGTATAAAGGCGAGCGCATCAACGGCAAGATCAGCCGTCAGCTTGACCGCAAAGTAATTCAGGAAATTCAGATGATCTTCCAGGATCCTATGGCTAGTCTGAACGAACGCGCAAAGGTGGACTATATTGTAAGTGAAGGGCTTGTTAACATTAAAAAAGGCCTTTCCCGCAAAGAACGCCAGGATAAAGTGATGCAGGCCCTCTCCGATGTTGGTCTGCTGCCGGAATTTGCCAGCCGTTTTCCCCACGAGTTCTCCGGCGGTCAGCGCCAGAGAATTGGTATTGCCCGCGCTCTTATTATGGAGCCAGAACTGATCATTGCCGACGAACCGATCTCCGCACTGGATGTATCGATCCGTGCTCAGGTACTGAACCTTCTTGCGGACCTGCAGAAAGAGAAGGGCATCACTTATATTTTCATCGCCCACGACCTTTCCGTTATGCGTTACTTTACCGATCGCATTGCTGTGGTTCATCTGGGTAAGATCGTTGAGCTGGGAAACACGGAAGAAATTATTACCAATGCCCGCCACCCCTACACCAAGGCTCTGATCTCCGCCATTCCCATGCCGGATCCCGAGCACGAGAAGAACAAAGTCCTCACCGTATATGACCCGTCTCAGCACGATTACGATGTTGATCCGCCTTCCTGGCACGAGATCGTTCCCGGTCATTTTGTTCTTTGCAACGATCGCGAGGCGGAAATCTGGTAACTATGAAAGAATACGCTGTAATTCATCGAAGCACAGCCGCAATCTATGCTTCGCCCAAAAAAAGCTATACGAAAGACGGACAGCTCCTCTCTTCCATTTCGGACGAGGGGCTGTTCGGCAATCTCTGCCGCGTGCTGGGAGAAGAACAGGGTTTTGTTCGCATCATGTCGCACTACGGCTACATCGGGTATATCAGCCCGGATGACCTGCTGTTCATGGATGCCGAGGAGAAAGACCGCTGGCTGGCATCCGAGCTTATGGTGGTAAAAGCACTCTGTCTGGATGTAATGTCTGCCCCCAGTGTGCAGGGCGTTGTGCTTGCATCGCTTCCCGGGGGTGCAGTGCTTGGAACTCTGCCGGAGGAAATACCTTCCCATCCGGGCTGGACACAGGTTCTTCTGCCCGACGGACAGCAGGGGTGGGTCACCTCTGTTCACCTGATGCCCAAACGCTATGACGAAGATTACCTGTGTGCTGATCCGGCACATATGCTGCAGCTTCAGCAGAATGCATCCAAAAACCAGCGAGAAGCCTGTGGGGGAAACGATTCCTTTTCTCTGCAGCAGGTTTTGGACCGGCATTTTCACAGCAGCGAAGCAGAATTTCGTACTTCACTGGTTGAAACCGCAAAATCTTATCTTGGTGTTCAGTACCGCTGGGCAGGCCGCAGTACCTTTGGCATTGACTGCAGCGGCCTTGTTTCCATGTGTTACCTGCAGAATGGTGTTTCCATTTATCGCGATGCCTCCATCGTGAATGGCCATATTCTGCAGCGCCTTACGCTGAACTGGGATGCGGACGGCCACTTTCTGCTGACCAGTCTGGAATTTCTTCGCCCCGGCGACGCATTGTATTTTCCCGGCCATGTTGCCATGTATCTTGGCGATGGCCGCTACATCCATTCCACCGGAAAAGCCGGCTCCAACGGCGTAGTGATCAACAGTCTGGTTCCGGGAACCTCAGATTTCCGCCAGGATCTGCTCAGCAGCTTATATGCTGTGGGTACCATTCGCGCCGAAGAATAAAGGAGGACCTGTATGAAAGTTTTAGACCTGCATTGCGATACGCTCAACGAGCTCCGTTACGGCATGCTCCGCGGCGAAACGATCGATATGCTGCACAACAACCTGCATCTGGATCTGAGCCGCATGCAGAAAGGCGATTACCTCCTGCAGTGCTTTGCTCTGTTCACCCATATTGACCGCGCCCCGGAAGACCCTCTGGTTTCTGCACTGGAAGAAACGGATCTGTTCCGCCAGATGCTTTGTCAGTACCCCCAGTATATTTCTCAGGTCCGCACCATGAAGGACATTGAGGAAAACCGCAAAGCAGGAAGGATCAGCGCTCTTCTTACCATTGAAGAGGGCGGATGCTGCAAAGGGAATCTTTCCGTGCTGCGTCAGATGTATGAAAACGGCGTACGGATCATGACGCTCACATGGAATTTTGAAAACGAACTCGGCTTCCCCAACACGCCTCCCGGCGATGGGAAAAATGCATTTCCCGCCGGCGCAGACACCGTTCATGGGCTGAAAGACCGAGGCTTTGAGTTTATTCATGAAATGGAGCGGCTGGGAATTATCATTGATGTCTCCCATCTGTCTGATGCCGGTTTCTGGGACGTTGCAAATAACACGTCACGGCCCTTCATTGCCAGCCATTCCAATGCCCGCGCCCTGGCTGGTCATGTCCGCAATCTCACGGATGCTATGATCCGCACGATTGCAGACCGCGGTGGCGTTACCGGAATCAACTACTGCGCGAATTTCCTGGATCCGGACTATCAGAATCCGGAAGCTCAGAGCCGCGTAAGCTACATGGCAGACCATATCGAATATATCCGCAGGCTGGGCGGCATTGATATGATTGCCCTGGGCAGTGACTTTGACGGCATTGAGAAAAACCTTGAAATGTACGACTGCAGCTGCCTGCCCATGCTGGAGCGCGAGCTTCGCCGCCGCTCCTTCACAGAAAGTGAAATTGAAAAGATCTATCATGGCAACGCACTGCGTGTTCTGTCGGAATTTCTTCCCGCTGAATAAAAAAGCAGCGAAACAGGCTGAGATCAGTCTGTTTCGCTGTTTTTTTATTTTTAAGAATCAAACTATTATTTCTTGAACATACCTGCCAGCTTGCTCACGCTGCCCAGATCAGGCTTTCCATCGCCGTCGCTGTCCAGCAGAGCTGCTGCTGCGCTTGCACCCAGCTTTGCCTTTGCAGCGGTAATGATCTGGTTGATCTGGTCGTTGGGAAGGTCAACACCGATCATGTCCTCAACTGTTTTCACAGGGTCCTTCAGGAAAGCTTCCTGAAACTTCTTATCGCTTACTGCCTTTTTCACAATTTCCTCTGCTTTTGCTTTGATGTCGACCATGTTCATGATTCCTTTCTTATTGTTCCGGCTCTGAGCCGTTTTTTCTTTTTTCAGTCTGCTCCGTCCAGCGCTTCCAGGCCTTTCACATTGGCAACCTTTTGTGCCTTGATGTTCTTAACCAGCAGGGTGAACAGGGCAAAGCTCCACAGGATCAGCACAGAAGAATACACCGGCAGAGCCCGCCAGATCAGCGTACGGGTAAAAATCAGGCCAAGCAGCACCGGCGTAACCGTCTGCGCCGACATGCTTGCCGTGTAGTAAAAGCCGGTAAAACGGCCAATTTTTTTGCTGGAGCACAGCTCCACTACCATGGGGAACGAGCAGTTATGTACCAGCGCCATTCCATAGCCCTTGATTACCCACACACCAAACAGAATGGCAGGAAAACTGTATTCCCCGTTGCTTCCGGTTACTTTTCCGGTTGGGCCAACAAAGCACATAAGCACCAGCGCCAGGAAGGTGATCCCCAGGCCGCCGGAAATGGTCCACTTTCTTCCGGCGCGGTCTGCGATAAGGCCGGCCGTTGCAAAACCGACCACGGACGCCACTCCGCCCAGGATTGTAAGGATCATCGTCTGGCTGGACGAAGAGTTCAGATAATAGATTACATAGTTGCCGATATAAGTTCCTATGGCGTTATCTGCCATAAACCAAAGAAATTCAGCACCCAGAATTGCCAGCAGCATGCTGCGGTTTGCTTTGGACATTGGCTGGTCATCGTCAACAGGGGTTTCGATCGCAGCCAAACGCTCACCTTCTGCCATTTCGTCTTTAATCTCTTCTGCTATTTCATTCTCGCGGATGGTGCGGAACAGGACCAGGGCAGATATTACCATCAGCACCGATGCAACAAGGAACGGGATCTCAATCACCCAAACCTTACGCGCTGCGTCGGGAGCATTAATATAATTGCTCAGTGGAAGGAAAATACCCAGCACCGTAGCAAACGCGCCGCCAAAATAGCCCATAATATTAATAATACCATTTGCCTTTGCCCGCAGCGGCTTGGGAGTGATATCCGGCATCAGCGCAACAGCAGGGTTGCGATACATCATCATAAACATCAGAACAATGCCCATGGTAATTACCATGCCCGCAATGTTGTTATAGTGGAAGAACACAGGAATAAAGGGAAAGGCAAAAGCTGCCACAAAAGTTCCTGTTAAAATATACGGCATACGTTTGCCGATTGGCGTATGGGTACGGTCAGAAAGATTGCCAAAAATGGGCAGCAGGATCAGTGCAGCCAGGTTATCACATGCCATAATAATACCAACCAGCCACTGCACATTCAGAATCTTTCCGGCATCACTGGCTTTCAGTTCGGCTGAAGAAATGCCATACATCCTGCGGGCAAAAATATCCGTAAGAAATGTGGGGCACCAGGAGTCGTAAACCTGCCAGAGCAGCAAAATACCAAAAAATGCAAAACCGATCAGTGCTGTGCGTTTTTTATTCAGTCTCAGTCCGCTCTGTGGGGATTCTTTCTTTTTCATACACTGCTCTCCTAAAAATAAAGAGTCATGCATCAATGCATGACTCTATTATATCTGTTGTCGCAGAAAAGGACAATCCGTAACTATGCTTTTTATTTACTTTGAACGTGCGTCCAGGTCGCCCATAAAGAAGAGTGCCAGCGTACCGGGGCCAACATGAGAACCGGTTACCGGTTCGTAACAGACATTCAGGATCTCCTTGGGAGGATATTTCTCATTCAGCAGATCGATCAGTCGCTGTGCATCCTCCGGGCAATCGGCATGAGCGATTCCAACCGTCTGGCTGCCGGCTTCCTTCACCAATTCATTGTACTTCTCAGCCAGTGCGTCGATGGCTTTCTTTCTTCCCCGAACGCGAGAATACTGAATGATCTGGCCCTGTTCATTTCCTTTCAGCACAGGCTTCAGATTCAAAGCCGTTCCCACTGCCGCTACCAGCTTGCTGATTCGGCCGGTACGCATCAGATATTTCAGGTCGGCCACAGTAAAGATCTGGTACATCCGTTTGCGGATCTCCTGCAACTTTGCCTCTGTTTCCTCAAGGCTTGCCCCCCGCTTTTTCATCTCAACAGCCTCCAGCACATGGATCCCTTCTGCCAGAGAAGCCGACAGTGTATCAAACACCACGATTTTGCGTTCAGGGTATTGCTCCCGCATTTCGCTTGCTGCAATCTCTGCGCTGCTGCAGCTTCCGCTGATGCCGCTGGACATGCTGATCAGAAGAATATCCTTTCCTTCTTTCAGGATCGGTTCCATATGGTCGGCAAAGCGTTGGGGCGGGATCTGCGAGGTGTTCACCTCGGCACCTTCACGCATGCTGTTATAAAACTCCGGCCCGTCAAAATCTTCCTCCTGGTGAGTCTCAACTCCGTTTACTGCGTAGTAAAAAGGAATAACATCAATGTCCAGGCGCCGGATCAATTCCCCGGGCAGATTTGCCGAAGTATCGGTTATGATTTCAAAAGCCATTTCTTGTCTGCTCCTGTTTTTCATTTTGTTTTTCAATTTAGCTTATTCATTTTCATAAACAGCATACCCTGTTGGTCCCTTCATTGCAAGCTACGGGTGCCGTTCTCTCGTCTACAGCTGGCAGTTCTCGCCTCCACAAGCTGTGGAGCCCATTCTCTACTGGCAGGAGAATGCATGTTTAGGGGCAAAAAAGTGCCGAAAACTGCGTTCATTGCCACAGTTTTCGGCATAAATATTTGGTTTAGTTAAGTATCAGTAAAAGCTGTATCCATAGCCGCTGAGGTAGGGCAGCGGATCTGTCTGTGCGCCACCAACGATCACTTCAAAATGGAGGTGCACACCATCAAGGCCATAACAGGTGCCTGTGTTCCCCACGCCGCCAATGGTCGAGCCTTTTGCCACCGATGCTCCAACGCCTACGCTCATGGAATTCAAGTGCGAATAAAGCGTGGAATAGGAGCCATGGTCAATTACAATACAGTTGCCGTAGGCTCCGTTATAGGAGGCCATGATCACTGTACCGGCTTGGGCCGCAACAATTGGGCTGCCCGCGCTCTGGTAACCATCAATATCAATGCCGCTGTGGAAAGAACCGGTGCTGGCACGATAACCAAACTTACTGGTGATAATTGTGTGTCCGGGGAACGGCCATGCAAAACCTGTTCCATTATCTGCCGGTGCCTGCTGTACAGGGGCCTGCTGCGCCGGTGTTTGTGCAGAAGACGAGGGGATCTCGGCGCCGATCACTATTCCGGCGGCTTCTCCATTGGAGTCAATTACGATTCCGCCTTCCACCTGTGCCTGGCCCTGACTGGCCGCTGCCTGAGACTGGGCCTGTGCCTGCGCCTGTGCTGCTTGCGCAGCTGCTGCGGCTGCGGCGGCTGCGGCTGCCTGAGCACGCTTGTAATCCTCAATATATTTTACTGTAGCGGCAGCGGCTTCTTCTTCCAGCTGTTCCATTGCTGCAACTTCTTCCTCTGCTTCGCCGATCTGCTGCGTCATTTCCAGAATACGAATCTCAGAGGCAATGATCTGCTCTTCCAGGGCCTTTTTCTGCGCTTCCAGCTCCTGCTGCTTTTCTTCACAGTCTGCCTTCAGTTCGCGGTATTCTTCCTCGATCTGCTCGTGATTCTCTCTTGCATCCTGCAGCTCGTTATACAGCTTTTTATCCGCATTCATCACGCTGCCATAGTCGTCCACTGCGCTGAGCAGATCTGCAAAGCTGTCTGCGTTCAGCACAAGTGTGATCAGCTTA
Source organism: Oscillospiraceae bacterium (assembly GCA_024403095.1). Taxonomy (GTDB): domain Bacteria; phylum Bacillota; class Clostridia; order Oscillospirales; family Oscillospiraceae; genus Limivicinus. Next base: position 4,233 of record JAKSSN010000005.1, on the reverse strand, counting down.
AAACCGCTTCCTTCTTCCATCGCGCGCACACGGCTGCGATACCTGGCCAGCTGAATTTCTTCTGCCTGCTCGGCCATTTCAACGTCTTTTTCTTTATCGGCAATTTTCTCGTCGTAAACAGCGATTGCCGCAACAATAAAGCCAATTTCCTGCTCTGCTGCCACATTGCGCTGCTCCAGGGCTATTTTTTCTTCAATCAGAGCAGTCTGCTCTTCTTTCATTGCCTCAAGTTTTGCCTCCGCTTCTTCTCTGCGGGCGGTGGCTTCTTCCTGCTCTTCCTTCAGCTCTGCCAGGCGTTCCTCATAGTTGGATGCATAAGCAGGCAGCGGAACTGCAGCCGTCAGCACCGTAAGGCCAAGCAGCAGCGAAAGAGCGCTGATGAATATTTTATTCTGTTTCCGAATCATATATTTTTAAACTCCGAAGATTATTATACTGGTTTCAACCGTACTATTTTAACTGAAAACAGCCGATATTTCAACTGTTATCATTATACCGCAAAGCGGCCGAAAATAAATGAACAAATCATGAAAAGCTATGCCGCGATTCCTTCATATTTGCCTTGCCATTTTTGTTTTTTCGTTGTTTACTCTTAAGTACTGACTGCTGTCTGGACGAACGGAGGCTATTTTATGTACCGCATGATCGTATTTGACCTGGACGGAACGCTGCTGGATAGGGATAAAAATATACCGGAGGCTAATCTGCGCGCATTATATCGTGCCGCAGAAAAGGGCATCGAGATTGTTCCCGCAACCGGCAGGATCTGCCCTTCCATTCCTCAGCCTCTGCTGGAGCTCCCGTTTCTTCATTACGGAATTGGCGTGAATGGCGGCTGCATTTATGACTACCGCACCAACACCATTCTGGACCGGCAGGAGATTCCCCTGGACCTGGTCTTTCCCCTGATCGACCACGCCCACGAGCTGGGTGTAGCCTATGACTGCTACCAGGACAACTGCGGCTACGCAAGTCGGGAGCACTATGAAAACGCCGGCAATTTTATTTTGGACCCGGGTATTGTTAAGCTCTTTTATTCCAACCGCAAGCCCGTCGATTGTCTGGAAGATTTTCTGCGGCAGCGGAATCTGCCAATCCAGAAGCTTCAGTTCTACTTTTTAGACATGGATCAGCGTGCCTATGCGCTGCAGCATCTGCCGGAACAGTATCCGGAGCTATCGATCACAACATCCATTCCCGGCAACATTGAATTCAATCTGGCTTCTGCCAACAAAGGCGATGCTCTCCGCAGGCTCTGCAGTCTGCTTCATATTGCTCCCGAGGAAACCATTGCCTTTGGCGATGACATCAACGATATCTCCATGCTTCAAACAGCAGGCATGGGAGTTGCCATGGCCAACGCAAAGCCGGAGGTAAAAGCCGTTGCCAATATGATCACGATTTCGAATAATGAGGGCGGCGTTGCCTATGCGCTTGACCGTCTGATTGGCTGAAAAAAGGGGTTCCCCATTCTGTGGGGAACCCCTTTTTGTTATGAAATTTTTCCGGTCGTCCGCCAGAGATAGGTTCCATAGGTGCTGTAAGCCGTGCCCACATAGGTCCCCGCCTGATCATTATAGGTATAGATCATGTAAGCATTCCCGTAAGTGTTGTTATAAGCATAGTTACCATACTCATCATAATAGGCAGTTTTCAGCACACGGTTCTTTTCATAATCCCATTCTTCTGTGTAGCGCGCATAATCCCCATAACGTACAAGGGTCCCATCCGAGCCGCAGTACTGCTCCACCAGGCTGTGGCCAAGCGAATCAAATTCATACTCATGAATCGGCATTGCCAGTGACCCATCCGGTGTATAGTAGGCATAGCGGATACAGTTGCCGAAAATATCATAATCGTAGCTGGCGCTGGAATATTCGCCATGCCGCAAAGTCGGCTGGCCTTTTTCATTATAAAAGGCCTCCTGAATTACCCGCCCCTGTTTTGAATATACACTTCTCCGTACGGAATACCCCAGATAATCCAGAGCTACCGCTCTGCCGTCAGTTCCGTAATAGCTTTCACCCGTCACATTTCCGCAGGCATCATACTCCCGAATCACGGTAGAATAGCCATTGACGGAAACCGCTGCGCCGCTGCTGCTGCGGTGGCTTTCCATCAGAATGTTTCCGCTGCTGTCACGCACATATTCGATTCGTGCCCCAGTGTTGGCGCGGTCCGAAGGTTTGCCGTTTTCATTCAGCCGCACTTCGGCGCTGACAAAACCATTTTCATCATACTCATACCGAATGGCGCAGTAGCCGGCCAACATTTGGCTGTTTCCCTGCACATCAAAGCGCGATTCCTGCGTCAGCAGCCCCTCGGCATTATATTCATACCTTACTGATGCCCATCCTTCACTTCCCTGAATCGGCGCTCCGTTGGAATCCCGGTACTGTACGCTGGCAAGCATTCCTCGCCCATCATACTCCATGACCCGTTCAACCATCGGCTCTTCGGCTTTATATGCCTCCTCCGAGGCGTATTCCAGCCACCGGGTCACCAGGCTCTTCTGGTATTCCTTTTGTATGATCTTTTTCAGCGCATAGTTTTTTCCCTGCGCTCCATACAGTTCCAGTTTCAGGTGCTCGGTGTCCGGATAACGGATCACCTGCTCAGCAAATGGAATTTCTCCCCCCGGTTCAGGCGTTGGAAACCCATTCCACAGTTCCGTTACCGCTTCCGGCAGTCTGCCGCTGCTTTCCACCGGGTTTTCTTCCCGGTCACGGCAAACCAGGCGCATCAGCCGCCCGGATGTATAGTACCTTGCCTCCAGAACAGCATAGCCGGCACTGCCCTCGCAGAGCTCTTCATCCATGCCGAACAGCTCCGCACGAACCGGCCTGCCCTCTTCATAGGAAAAGCGCACTCCTGCTGCCAGCCCCTCCACCAGCATCAGCTTTCCTTTGCTGTCGCGAAAGCTGATTTGTGTCAGCTCATCCCCAGTATAAGTCAGCTGCGCTGTTTCTACCCGGTTTCTGTCTCCGCATATTTTCCCTTCTGCATCGTAGTTGATCACACGGATGCAGCGGTTTTTTGCATCGTACTCAAACTCTCGCATCGCAGCCCCATTCGCCGAAACGCGGGGGCTTCCGCTGGCATTGACGTAAGTTTCTCGAATCGTATTCCCGGCCTTATCGGAATCAACTTTTGTTGTAAGCTCTTCCGCAGGCTTCAGGCTCAGGTACGAAAGCGGGTCCTGTGCGGTTTCCGGCTCCTGCTGGGGTACTGCACGCTCAGGCTCCGTCGTTTCGATCTTCTCCGCCGCCGGCTTCTTTTTCTCTGCGCAGCCGCTGCTCAAGATCATGGTGCCCAGCAGAAGGGCAGTTACTATTGTTTTCCATTGCTTCTTTTCAATCATAAAACCGTATCTATGTAATTGCAGGCTGCCAGGGCAGCTACAGAGCCGTCAGCCATTGCGGTGGTAAGCTGCCGTACCTGCTTTCTGCGGCAGTCTCCCGCCACAAAAATGCCCTGTGTTATGCTGATGCAATCTTCGCTGCTGTCAGCATAACCGTTTCCATCCAGCCGAAGCAGGTTTCTGAAGTTGCCAAGATCCGGCTCATGCCCAATGGCAACAAACAGCCCATCTGCTTCTATTCTTCTTTCTTCTCCGTTCTGCACAACGGTAATTGCTTCCAGCGCCTCTTCACCTTCCAGCGCTGTTACCGATGCATTCAGCACAAACTCCACATTTTTCTTTGCTTGCAGCGCTTCAACCAGCTTGGCCTCGCCGCGGAACCGGTCTCTGCGATGGATCAGATATACCCGGCTGCAGATCTCGCTCAGCAGTACAGCATCCTGCAGGGCGCTGTTTCCGCCCCCGGCCACTGCAACCGGCCGGCCTTTATAGAATGCCCCGTCGCACACCGCACAAAAGCCCACTCCGCTGCCCAGCAGTTTTGCCTCCTCCGACAGTCCTAAAGCCCGCGGTTTTGCTCCGGCTGCAATAATCACGGCTTTGCATTCATACTCCGCACCGGATTCGCAGCGCACCACTTTGCACCTGCCGCGGTCATCAATGCCAATCACTTCATCCAGTTCTGCGTCTGCGCCCAGCTCCAGTGCTCGCCCGGTCAGCTTATCTCCCAGCTCATTTCCGCTGATGGCTGCCTCCGAGGGAAAGTTTTCTACCCGAGGTGACCAGGTGATCTGGCCGCCAAAACCGTTTTTTTCAATAATAAGCACGCTTTTCCCTGCCCGGCAGGCATAAATTGCCGCTGTAAGTCCTGC
>JAKSSN010000049.1 GCA_024403095.1 Oscillospiraceae bacterium | reverse complement strand
GGGGTCTGCTGGCCACCGTTCGGCGGGGCTGCCGGTGCCGGGCGGGCACGAAGAAGATCCTCAGCAGGGCGCCGTATCGTTTCCCGTCCTGTTTTTTTTGCATACTCCTTATCCGCTTTGGAAAGTGCAAAGGAGCTTCGAAAGCGGGACCGGTTCAGTTTTTCCAGCGCCTGATCAATCGTTTGCATTCTACTTTCACCTGAAACAGCACCCTGGCAGCTGAGTATCTGCCAGGGTGTTTTTTATATTTCCTTTATATTCCTTTACGAATCAGCCGGATGTCCCGCCCCACAAAGGGAAGGCGCAGGAATTCGCCCCGGATCCGGCTGCAGATCTGCGGAGTATAGGTTCGCTGCAGGTCCTCCTCGGAAAGATTGGTGCTGATAATGGTTTTCTTTCCTGCCGTCAGGCGTGTGTTGATCAGCGTATAAAGTGCACTGGTGGAAACCGAGGTGACCATCTCAGTTCCAAGATCATCCAGGATCATCAGGTCGCATTCCAGCATGCGCTTTACCCGTGCCGCTGCACGCTCAGCCTCGTCACTGTCGCGGGAGAATTTTTGTGTTTCAAATGCTCCCAGCGCAGAGACCGCTGTATCGTAACACACCGCATAGCCTTTTTCAGCCACAGTTCTTGCAATGCAGGCCGAAAGATAGGTCTTTCCCAAGCCTGTTCCGCCCTGCAGCAGCAGGTTGGAAGCAACCGCCGGAAACTGATCTGCAAACTTGCGGCAGCTGCTGAATACGATCTGCATCGTCTCGCGGGGGCTCATTCCGGAGCCAATTTTCTGATCATCGTAATAATTCAAATTAAAATGCTCAAAGCTTTCGTCACCGCTGAGCAGCAGGGAGCTGAGCTCCCGCGTAAGCTCGCGGTTGTAAAGACGCATCAGGCAGTCGCAGATCCGGGCTCCCGTTACTGTGGTCCCTTCGCGGCTCTCGACCATACCGGTATCATGGCAGACCGGGCAGGAGAAGATCTCATCCAGATAGTCGTCGCCCCAACCATGCTCCGTAAGCAGTTCTGCCCGGCGCATCTGCAGGTTAAGGTTTCGCTCTCTCAGGTCTGCAAGCCGTTCGCTCAGATTGCGGGGCGGCATCATGGTGAGTTTTGCAAGCTCTGCCATCTGCCCCTGCAGGTTGCGGTCGATCGTTTCAACTTCAGGAACGCGGGAATAAACCAGCTGCTTTCTGCGCTGCTGTTCGGCAGAATTTGCGCTGCGGATCTCATTCAGTTGTCCTCTTGCCTTTGCCAGCAGTTTTCCATCCAATGCCATGCCAGTTTCCTCGTTTATATAAGGTTTAGAATATTTCTAAGCTCTTCCTCATTCACAGCCGCATCCGTTGCTCCGGTTTCCGGCCTTGCTTTTGTTTTACCAAGGCCGTCTCCTGCCTTTATCTCTTCTGCCGTATGCAGCTTCTTTTCATGCCAGCTGCGAAGGATCTTGTCCATATAAGCCCATTTCAGGCTGCCGGTATTGGTTACCGTCCGATCGTAGGCAATCGCAAGTGCCTGGGAGCCAAAGCCCATCTTTGCCCAGGAAAGAAGATATCCTTTTTCTGTTTTTGTGGGGGTTCTGTGAATCTCCACTGCCTGGCAAAGCTGGTTCAGCACTCTGGTTGTCTCCTGCAGGGTTCGAATATAGTCCTCTGCCTGTTCCAGGGTTTCGACACCGGCTTCCTGCCACAGAAAAGCCTCGCGTTCAAATGCCTTTGCATTGGGGCGGCGTCTGCCTGCGTAATAGGTGTTGTACCGGTCGGCGCAATGCTGCATCATCATCAGGATCACTTCCGGCGCCATTCCCAGGTGGTCATAAATGCCAAACAGGATCTTCAAATCGCTGGTGCTGAGATGACGGCCATAGATCTTCTGCGCTTCCTGAACCACGGCAGAAAAGGAAGCATCTTCCTGCGCCCGCTCGGCGATTTCTTCTGCTGTATATTCCGGCAGCTCAGGTGCCGGGCCAAGCTGCGCTTCTTTCCGGTTTTCTGCCGGCAGCTGTTCCGGCTGCGTCTGCACGGTTCTTGCGGAACCTGCCTCAAATTGGGGCAGCAGTCGGCTGAGTTTTTCCATGGCAGCTGTAATTTCCCCTGTGGTGCGGAACAGTGCAGCAGCCAGCTGCTCCGGGTCGCTGCAGCCGGTGGCGGAGCAGTAAAGATAGACCAGCGCCATATCCCCGTCGTGGGCTGAAAAAAGGGCAGAAGCCTCTTCTGCCGTAATCTGAAAACTATGAATCACGTCTGCCATTGGCCCTGCCTTTCCTGCCTGTTTTGTTGGGGGATCGCTGTTTACATATTGTTTGTATTATAGCATCAAAAACAGCTTGCCGCAATACTTATGTCCGTGCTATAATTCCAATGTATGCAATAATACAAGAGGTATGTGCTGATGTTAGAACTTTTATCGCCAGCCGGGTCTCCGGAGTCTGTAATTGCCGCTGTTCAGAACGGCGCAGACGCTGTTTACCTTGGCATGAGCGGTTTTAATGCGCGCCAGGGCGCCAAGAATTTTACGGACGAAGAATTTAAAAAAGCCGTCCGCTACTGCCGGATCCGCGGCTGCAAAGTATACGTTGCTCTTAACACACTTGTGAATGACCGCGAGATTCGCCAGGCTGTTGATATGGCGCGAATCGCCTCTGCCTATGGTGCAGATGGCCTGATCGTTCAGGATCTTGGCCTGATCTCTGCCTTGCGCGAGGCAGTGCCGGATCTTCCAATTCATGGCAGCACACAGATGAGTGTCCACAGTCTTGCCGGAGTGGAAGCCGCTGCCGCTATGGGTATCACACGCGTGGTTCTTGCCCGCGAGCTCAGCCTGGAGCAGATCCGCTTCATCACCAAGCATGCCTCCATAGAGACGGAAGTATTCGTCCATGGTGCTCTCTGCTTTTGCCATTCCGGCCAATGCTACATGTCCTCGCTGATTGGCCGGCGCAGCGGCAACCGCGGAAGCTGTGCGCAGCCCTGCCGCATGCAGTACAGCCTGGGCGGACGCATGGACGATCACCCTCTCTCCTTAAAGGATAACTGCCTTGTTACGCACCTGCGCGAACTGGAAGACGCCGGTGTTGCCTGTGTAAAAATTGAAGGCCGAGCCAAGCGGCCGGAGTATTCCGGCATTGTTACCGGTATCTACTCCCGTGCCATTCGGGAGCAGCGCCTCCCCTCCGACGAAGAGATGGAACAGCTGCGCCAGGCTTTTTCCCGCAGCGGTTTTACCGACGGTTATTTTCTGGGCACACGCAAGGACATGGATGGGATCCGCACCGAGGAAGAAAAGCGCAATCCCGAAGCCGAAAAGCTGTTTGCCGCCGCACGCAATGAGTACGGCAACAACGAGCTTCGCCGTGTTCCGATCAGCTTTGCTTCTGTAGTCCGCAAGGGTGAGCAGGCAAAAGCAATTGCCTACGATAACGACGGCCACAAGGCCTTTGCCCTGGGCCCGGTTCCCGAGCGCGCCAGAAAGAACAGCATCACGGAGGAATCCCTTCGTGAACAGATGTTTAAAACCGGCGGTACTCCTTACGATGTCATCAGCAATCAGGCTCAGATTGAAGAAGGTCTGTTCCTTCCTTCCTCCGAGATCAACAATCTGCGCCGCCAGCTGATCTCTGAGATCTCCGAGCAGCGCGCTGCCGCACCAAAACGCCGCAACCTCCCCCTTCCCGCAGCTCCTGCATCCGTCCCTTCCACCGGTAATCCTGTAACCATTTATCAGGTGAGCACTGAGGAACAGCTCTGCCCGGAGCTTGCTGAGCTTAAGCCAGAGTATCTTTATGCCCCTGCGCTTCTCCTTGCCGCCCATCCGGAAAAAATCGATCTTTTTACCGCAAACGGAACAAAGGTCGTTGCCGTTTTACCCCGCATCATCACCGATAATCAGGTCACCGAGGTCTATTCCGCACTGGAGCAGCTGTTCCAGCTGGGCATCAACGAGGCCCTGGTAGGCAATATCGGTCATATTATGATGGTCCGCCGGGTTGGAATGAACATGCGCGGCGACTTTGGCCTGAATGCCTTTAATGCCTATTCTATGGACGTGCTGAAGAAGATCGGTTTTCTTTCTGCTACTGCCAGCTTTGAGCTGCGCATCGCGCAGATCCGCGATATGCCCAAACCTCTTCCTGCAGAAATGATCGTTTACGGCCGTCTGCCGCTTATGGTATCGGACCAGTGTGTGATCAGCAAGAGCGCTGGCCGCTGTGCCTGCCAGACTCCTGCTCAGCTTTCTGACCGCACGGGAAATGTATTTCCTGTGGTAAAGGAATTTGGCTGCCGTAATGTGATCTATAATGCCCACCGCCTGTATCTGGCCGATAAAAAAGAGGACATTTATTCCTGCGGTCTGTGGGGCATGCGTCTCCTTTTCACCACAGAGAGTTCTCGTGAATGTGCCGAAGTTGCCAAGGGCTATAAAAACCTTTCCGATTACAAACCAAACGCTCTGACCCGCGGCCTGTACTACAGAGGTGTTGACTGATGCAGATCATTCTGGCCTCCGCTTCCCCTCGCCGCAGAGAGCTCCTTGGTATGATGGGAGTAGAAAACTTTGAGGTTCTTCCCGCCAGAGGAGATGAAATCTCCGACCCTGCGCTCTCGCCTTGTGAAACCGTGAAAGCTCTTGCCGCTGCAAAAGCCCGTGAGGTCTGTGCTCAGGTCTCCCAAAGCGACTGCGTGATAATTGCTGCCGACACCGTTGTCAGCAAAGATGGCCGCATTCTTGGCAAACCGCAGTCAGAGGACGAAGCATTTGAAATGCTGTCTTTTCTTTCCGGCAGCAGCCACAAGGTGTATACCGGGCTTTGTGTGATTGCCAACGGCGCCGAGATCTGCCAGGCAGAGGAAAGCACGGTGTATTTCCGCGACCTGTCCCCCGACGAGATCCGCCGCTATATAGCTACCGGCGAACCTATGGACAAAGCCGGGAGCTACGGCATTCAGGGAAAAGCTTCTTTGTTCGTCCGCCGCATTGAAGGGGATTATTATAACATTGTTGGTCTGCCGGTATGCAGACTTGGACAAATCCTTACGAAACTGGGAGTTGTACTCACTTGAAAGTGAAAGAATATCTGAAAAAATTTGGAATCCGTATCCTGATCATTGTTGCAGCTGTTGCCGGTCTGATCACCTTGGCCAACGCCGCCCGAGACGGGGAGATCAGCGCTCTTCAGAATGTGTCCGGCGTACTGATCGCGCCTGTACAAAAGGTTGTAAGCTCTGCTGCCAACATGTTCGATAATCTGTACGGATATCTTTACAAATATGATGTATTGCTGGCTGAAAACGAGTCCCTGCGCGCACAGCTCGCCGAAGCACAGCAGTCTGCCCGCGAAGGTATTGAAGCCAGTGAAGAAAATACCCGCCTGCGGGAACTGCTGAACCTGCGGGATAAATATGCCAGTTATGAATACGAATCCTGCAAAGTGGTCCTTTGGTCTTCCTCCAACTGGTCTCACAGTTTCACGATCAGTAAAGGCTCCACCAGCGGCATTGAACTGGGCGACCCGGTCGTTACAGAATACAATGCTGTTGTTGGTCAGATCACCGAGCTGGGTGATACATGGGCAACTGTAAGCACCGTGATCGATGTTGATATGAGCATGGGTGCTTTTGCCGGCGATACCGGCACCAGCGGTATTGTTCTGGGTGAATATGCCCTGATGCGCAACCGTTCTGCCAAGCTCACCTACCTTGCCGACGGTGCACAGATCTTTGTTGGGGATGAAGTTCTCACCTCCGGCAGCGGCGGTTCCTTTCCTCAGGGACTGCTGATTGGAACCCTTACCAATGTTCAAACGGAAGCCGGCGGCCAGATCGAATACGGTATTGTAAAGCCTGCCGTTGAATTTGAATCTCTGGTTCAGGTGTTTGTAATCAAAAGTTTTGATGTTGTGGAGTAAGTTTTGGAACATTTAAAAGTATCTTTTCGGCGTTTTCTGGAAGAGATGACGGAAAAGAAGACGATTCGCCGTCTGTTCCAGTATCTCATTTACATGTTCCTCATGCTTGTCATGCAGAACATGGTTCTGGTTCATATTCATCCGCTGCAGATCTATGCCTTTGTCCTCCCATCTGCCGTTGTTGCCGTTGGTATGTTTGAGGGCGCACTGACCGGTGCTCTGTTTGGCCTGGTCCTTGGCATTTTCTCCGACATGTTCTTTATCGAAAGTGCCATCCTTTACACGGTCCTGTTCCCGTTTCTGGCATTTGCTGCCAACTTTGTATCGGAGTTTTATATTAACCGCCGCTTTTTTGCCTATATGATCACCGCATTGGCAGCCGGCCTGATCACCGGCGCATTCCAGATGCTGCGCGTGATGGTAACCGACTCTTTTGCCCTTTCCATGTTCCGCATTGTCATTTTGCAGGTGGTTTGGACGATTCCCTTCTCTGTGCTGGCTTATCTTCCCCCTGCCAGCTGGAAAAAATGATTCCTGAAAGGCCCTTTTATGAACAAAATTCTCAGTAAAAGCCGTGTTGCATTTCTGGCAGTGCTGCTGACCGTGATGCTGGCCGTATACCTGATTTTCCTTTATCAGCTGCAGATTATTGAGGGCGAAGAATACTATGCCCGAAGCAGTGCGATCGTTAATGAAAAAAGCACCATAACTGCCGCCCGCGGCAATATTCTTGACCGCTATGGCCGTACTCTGATCAGCAACAAGGAGATTTACAACCTAAAGATCGACACCACCAAGCTTTTCGCGGATGACGACCCCAATGCCACCATTCTTGCCCTGGTTTCTCTGGTGCGCGACTATGGTGATGAATACACCGACGATCTTCCGGTAAGCATGACACCGCCTTTTGAATATAACGAAGACATGACTGCCATTCAGCGCACGATGCTGGAGGCTTATATTAAAGACAAGGGCTCTTCCCTGCCCAATAACCCCACTGCCGTTGACCTGATGGGTTATATGCGCTCCCGTTACAAAATTGATAACAACTACACGGCAGAAGAAATGCGCATTATTGCCGGCGTTCGCTATTCCATAAACGTTCGTTATGCGATCAACACCGCCGATTATGTGTTTGTTGAGGATGCCAGCATGAAGCTGATCACCTCGATCATGGAAACAAAGCTGGCCGGTATTAACGTGGACCGTGCGTATACGCGCGAATACCAAACCAAGTACGCTGCCCATCTGCTCGGTTACACCGGTCTGATGACGCAGGAAGAATTTGAGCGTTATTCTCTGCTGAACTACTCTACCGATGCTATGGTCGGTAAAGACGGCGTGGAATATGCCTTTGAGAACTACCTGCACGGAAATGACGGCACGGTGATCGAGACCAAAAACTCCTCCGGCACAGTGCTTGCAACCGTTTATGAAAAAGAGCCCGAGCCCGGCAACCATGTTTACCTTACCATTGACCTTTCGCTCCAGGAGCAAATGGAACGAATTCTGGACAGTGGTGTAAACATACTGATCAAAGAACGCATCAACACCATGAACGAGCAGAAAGCCATGGGTACATGGACCTATGAAGATGGCCTCTGGGAAGTTACCGGCGCCGCCGCGGTTGCCGTGAACGTAAAGACGGGTGAGCCGCTTGCCATCTGTTCCTGGCCGACTTACGATGTTTCCACGATCATTGAGAACTATGCCGCTCTGCTGAAAGAGGACAATGCTCCTCTGTTCAACCGTGCGCTGAACGGTGCCTATGCACCTGGCTCCACCTTTAAGCCCTGCACGGCTGTTGCAGGCCTTTCCAAAGGTATTATCAACACCGAAACGCTGGTTGACTGCATGGGTGTTTATACCCGATATGCAGCCGATGGTTACGCACCTGAATGCTGGATCTGGAGCTCCACCAAGGATCATTTGACCCACCCGGAAGAAAACGTTACTACAGCCCTTCGCGACTCCTGCAACTACTTCTTCTACACCGTTGGCAACGACCTGGGCGTTGATGATCTGGGTGAATTTGCTCACGCATTTGGTTTGGGTGTTTCCACCGGCATTGAGCTGAACGAAGCCGAAGGCAACATGTCCAACCAGGCAAACCACATGGACTATGCCGGTGCCGAGTGGCGAATTGGTGACACGCTGCAGGCCGCCATCGGCCAGTCCGACTCAGTCTTTACCCCGCTGCAGCTCGCGGAATATGTTGCTACTGTAGCAAACAGCGGCACCCGTTATTCTGCCTCCATCCTCAAGCAGGTTCGTTCCTACGACTATTCCACCACTGTTTTTGAACGCGGCACTCAGATTGAAAGCGTTGTGGAATCTGCCGATTACAACTGGGATGCTGTGCATCAGGGTATGTTCCTGGTGGCCAACGACTGGAGCAACGAAGCTGTTTCCAAATACTTTATCCCTCTGCCCAACAGCCGCAAGGTAGCCGCCAAGACCGGAACCGCGCAGAAGGGCGAAGGCATTATCAATGATGGTATCTTTATCTGCTATGCACCCTTCCACAACCCCGAAATTGCGATTGCTATTGTAGTGGAACGCGGCGGAGCCGGCGCAAACTGTGCTTTCATGGCACGCCAGATGATGGATGTTTATTTCAATATGAAGAGCTACAGCGATTCCTCCGAGGGTGAAATGTCGCTGCTGAAATAAAACAATTCCCTTTGAGCAAGCGAATTGTTTGTTCCCATTTCAACATAGAAAGGATCATGGATCATGAATATTGCACTGATGGCACATGACAGAAAGAAAGAACTGATGGTTCAGTTCTGCATTGCATACTGTGGAATTCTGGCAGAGCACTCCCTTTGTGCTACCCACGTTACCGGCAAAATGGTATCGGAAGCAACGGGTCTGCCCATCTCTCTCTATATGCATGCAGACCAGGGTGGTGCCCAACAGATTGCTGCCCGCCTTTCCTACAACGAGATCGACCTGGTTCTGTTCTTCTGTGATCCCACCAACCCCAAGGGTTTTGATGACATCAACAAAATTGAGCGTCTTTGTGACCAGTACCAGATCCCCTTTGCCACCAACGCAGCTACTGCTGAAGTTCTGGTGCAGGGTCTGCGCCGCGGTGACCTGGATTGGCGAAACATCGTCAACCCGCAGAGACGCTGATTATTACATATCTTCTGAAAGGTTTTTGTACTATGGCAAAAGTTGCACCTCGTACTTTATCCGGTTTCATGGAGCTTCTGCCCCGTGACCAGATGAAAATGGAGCGCATGATGTCTATTCTGCGCGAGTCCTATTCTCTCTATGGTTTCACTCCTCTTGACACTCCGATCATCGAATCCTCGGAGGTCCTGCTTGCCAAGGGCGGCGGTGAAACTGAAAAGCAGATCTATCGCTTCACAAAGGGCGATTCCGATCTCTCTCTGCGCTTTGATCTTACAGTCCCTCTGGCAAAGTATGTTGCCGGCCACTACAGTGATCTGAGCTTCCCCTTCCGCCGTTTTCAGATTGGCAAGGTTTATCGCGGTGAGCGCGCACAGCGCGGCCGTTTCCGCGAGTTCTATCAGGCTGATATCGACGTGATCGGTGATGGCAAGCTGGACATCGTAAACGAAGCAGAGATTCCTTCCATCATTTATAATACCTTTACAAAGCTTGGCCTTTCCCGCTTCAAGATCCGCGTAAACAACCGCAAACTGCTCAACGGCTTTTATTCCATGAACGGAATGAGCGAAAAGGCCGGCGAGATCATGCGCACCGTGGATAAGCTGGATAAAATTGGCGCAGAAAAAGTAAAGCTGCTGCTGATCGACGAAGTGAAGATGCTGCCCTGCAAGGCAGAAAACGTGCTGGACTTTATGGCAATCACCGGTTCCAATGCCGAAGTGATCGAAGGCCTGGAGCGTTATCGCGGCATGGATGCCACCTTTGATCAGGGCCTTGACGAGCTGATCACGGTTGCAAAGTATCTGGAAGCCTTTGGTGTTCCCGAAGAAAACTTTGCCATCGACCTCACCATCGCCCGCGGTCTGGATTACTACACCGGCACTGTGTATGAAACCATCATGACCGATCACCCGGAAATTGGTTCTGTATGCAGCGGCGGCCGCTACGATAACCTTGCTGAATACTACACTGACAAACAGCTCCCCGGCGTTGGCATCTCCATTGGTCTGACCCGCCTGTTTTATGTGCTGAACGAGCAGAATCTGCTTTCGGACGATATCATCACCGCTCCCTGCGATGTTCTGGTTATTCCGATGACGGATGATCTCAGTTATGCCGTTTCTTCCGCCACCGCTCTTCGCGCTGCAGGTCTTCGTACCCAGCTCTACTGCGAAAAGAAGAAATTCAAGGCAAAAATGAATTATGCCGACAAGATCGGTGTTCCCTTTGTTGTGTTCGTTGGTGAAGACGAAATCAGCGAGGGTGTACTGAGTGTGAAGAATATGGTCAGCGGTGAGCAGACCAAACTCACCCCGGCAGAAGCCGCTTCCCAGATCGGTGCTTATGTCTGCCAGCGCAGCAGCGCAGCAGTGATTAAAGAATGAACCCACAGAATTACTAAGAAAAGAGGAAGTAAACAAATATGTTTCAGTCTCGTACCCACACCTGTAATGACCTGCGCATAGAGAATGTTGGCGAAAAGGTTAAGATTGCAGGCTGGATGGAAAATGTTCGTGAAGTTGGCAGCAACTTTGCATTTGTGGTCGTCCGCGATTTTTACGGCACCACCCAGGTTGTTATTGAAGATGAATCCCTTATGGCACTGGTAAAGTCGCTGAACAAGGAATCCACGATCTCTGTAGAGGGCACTGTCCGCGAACGCAGCAGCAAGAACCCCAAGCAGGCCACCGGTGATATTGAAATCGTTCCCGAAAAGATCGATGTGCTTGGCAAATGCCGCTACAACGAGCTGCCCTTTGAAATTAACCGCAGCCGCGAAGCAGATGAGACTGCACGCCTGAAATACCGTTATCTGGACCTTCGCAATCCCGAGGTGAAAAAGAATATCATCCTCCGCTGCAATGTGGTCGCCGCTCTGCGCCAGGCAATGACCGAGCATGGTTTTCTTGAGATCACCACCCCCATTCTTACCGCATCCTCTCCCGAGGGCGCACGCGACTATCTGGTACCTGCCCGCAAGCATCCCGGTGAGTTCTATGCTCTGCCTCAGGCACCCCAGCAGTTCAAGCAGCTGCTGATGACTGCCGGCTTCGACCGCTATTTCCAGAT
>JAKSSN010000048.1 GCA_024403095.1 Oscillospiraceae bacterium | reverse complement strand
AAGCGTGCCCGTGAAGTATAACACCGCCGCAAGGAAAAAGTCAACAGGGAAAAACTATAAAAACCAAGGGAATAAAAACCCTGCTGCCCCCATGGCAGGCAGCGAAATAATATGGTAGAATATAGAAAAATGTGCAAGGCCCTGTGCGGCCGGGAAGAAGGTGGAACACGGTGACAATTGCATTGCTGCTGATCGCCAATATCGTGCTGCTGGCGCTGATCGGCTGGGGCGTATCAGCCTTTGGCCCGCGGGCAACGGAAAAGCCCACGGCCATTGACCTTGCCACCGGCGATGTGATGCGCCAGCAGGAAGACGGCAGTTACCTGAGTGTATCCGGCAGCGGCCGCAGGCTGCAGCTGGGGGAAGAAACCAGTGGCCAGCCCGAAGAACTTGAATCACATAGAAACGCTACTATATAAAGGAACGAACACTTATGTACTCACAGGCCCAAAAGACCGAGGCCCAGCGCCTTGTGAACGAATGCAGCAAAATTGAAGAGGAACCCATGACCATCGGCGGCAAAAAAGTCACCAGTTTTATTGTAGAGATCCCGGCGGATGATTTTCTGCCCGCGGCCCGCAACCCCTGGAAGCTCAGCCGCCTGGTGCGCGCCTATGGCGACTGCCTTTGGCAGGAGACCGAACACCTGCGGCAGCAGCGGGACATGGTGCTGATGAGCCCAAAGCACATCCGTGAGGAGACCATGGCGCACCTGATCCCCTGGTTCCTGTATGCCCGGCGCGCGGGAAAAGGCAGGCTCTGGCTCAGCTGCAAGGAAGTGAACCTGAACGCGGACGAGAACCGGCGCGTGGTAAAGCTGCTGATGTTTGCCGGCCGGGTAATGCTAGCGCTGTTCCGCTGAGCGGGCAGATCCCCCGCAAGCGCTGTGTACCGGGCTTGCGTCATCTGATTTAAGAGCATATAATGAGACTATGGTTAATACAAAAATCTATCCACGGAGGCTGACAATGGAAAAGAAAAACGTGATCCTCATGTTCGTTGACGACATGGGCATAGGCGACATTTCCGCTTTTAACCCCGAGAGCAAGATCCACACTCCGGCCATCGACGCACTGGCCGAAACCGGTGCCATGTTCACCGACTGCCATTCCACTTCATCACTCTGCACGCCTTCCCGCTACGGCCTGCTCACCGGCCGCTATAACTGGCGTTCCCGCCTGAAGTCTGCCGTTCTGCCCGGCGGTGCGCCTCCCCTGATCGAAGAGGGAAGAGACACACTGGCAAGCCTGTTCCACCGCCATGGCTATTACACTGCGGCCGTGGGCAAGTGGCACCTGGGCCTTGGCTGGCAGCGCCGCGATTTTGACGGCAGCGAATACGGCATTCAGAACGAGGTGGCTCCTCAGAAGGCCCACTACGTACCCGGCGGTTTTGTTCTGGACGGTATGGACCTGGATTTTGACAAGCCCCTTACCGTAAGCCCCAACGATTTTGGCTTTGACTATTTCTATGGCACGGCCGCTTCGCTGGACCAGCCCCCTTATGTTTATATCGAAAATCATCAGGTCATCGGCAAGCCCAGCCAGGTCACCGGTGTTGTCCCGCTGGACCGTATCGGTGCTTCCCAGCAGCAGCTGTGGCAGCGAGGCCCCATTGCCGATTACTATCACCACCGTGATGTGATCCCCCACATGCAGAAGAAGGTGCTGGACCTCATCGACGCCCACGCCGATGAACCCTTCTTTATTTATTATCCCACCCATGCGGTTCATGGTCCGCTGCTCCCGCCCGAGGGCTACGAAGGCATCAGCGGCCTGAACTGCTATGCCGATCTGGTGCTGTATGTGGACCATATGGTGGCCGAGATCACGGCCAAGCTGAAGGAAAAGGGCCTGCTGGAAAACACCATTTTCCTGCTTGCCAGCGACAACGGATGCAGCGGCGTGGCGGATTATCCCTTCCTCACAGCCCATGGTCACAACCCCAGCTATATCTACCGCGGCAAAAAGAGCGATATCTGGGAGGGCGGCCACCGCATCCCGGCGATTCTCAGCTGGCCCGGCATGTTCCAGGGAAAAACGGAGATCAGCGGCATGAGCTGCCTTGCTGACTTTTATGCCACCTTCCGCGAAATGCTTCAGGAAAGCCCGGCAGACGATGCCGGCGAAGATTCCTTCAGCATGATGCCCATGCTGCGGGGCGAGGTGGAAACGGTGCGCGAAACGGTGGTGCATTCCGCGGCCTCCGGCTGTTTCTCCATCCGCGACAGCGAATGGAAGTTTGAACTAAGCACCGACAGCGGCGGTATGGGCGGCAGCCCGGCGGTGGAAGGAACCAGCGAGGAGTTCCCCTTCCAGCTTTATAACATGATCGACGATGTGCGCGAGCAGCATAACGTTGCTCCCCAGCACCCGGATGTCTGTGCCCGCATGCTGCAGCAGCTGCTGGAGATCGTGGAACAGGGCCGCAGCAACCCCGGCCCCGTGTGCGAGAACGCCGGCATGGACCACTGGCAGCAGCTGGACCACCTGCGCGAGGTCACTGCCCGCATGAACCGCAGCTGAGCCCGGATTTTATCGCAGACAAAACGAAAGGAACAGGCTCCGTATTCCTTATGAAGTACGGAGCCTGTATTTTATAGTTGCCAATCCCACCGGAATGTGGTTTGATTAATCCAGTGATATATAAAAAAGAAGGAGCTTTGCACATGAAAACGATTGAAGAAAGACTTGCAGTCGTCAACTCGATCCTTGGCGCGAGCGACATGCTCATGACCAAGCCTTTAAAGGCCGGCACCTGCCACAACCGTGTGATCGAAGGCTGCTGCACCAGCTATGAATTCCAGATCGATAACCTGAGCTACCGCGGCATCTGGATCTCTACCATTGAGGATATTCAGCTTACCGTAGACGGCGAAGAGACCCCCAAGAGCAACCTGCAGTTCTTCTGCAACGGCGTTGGTTACTCCATTGCCGATATGGTCACCCATACCGAAAACTTCTGGGGTGCCCGTGATGCCGGCATCGTGCGCGTATACAAGGTGGGCGGCCTTTCCAAGGGCGACCATGAGTTCAAGATCGTCATCAAAAAGCGCGCCGACTTCGGCCATGCCTACGGCGAAGGCGTTCAGGGCTATGACGGGGCATTCGAGTTCCACACCCCCATGGTCATTGAAGATTCCTGCGTTTACACCATCGAATAAGGGAGGATTACAAAAATGGGAAAAGTGAAACACAGCATTACCCTTTACGGCTTTGGTGAGCCCTACATGCGCGGCGAGTACACCTTTGAAGATGTGCTGCAAAAGGCAAAGCGCCTGAACGCCGACGGCATTGAGATCGTTGCCCCCCAGATGGTGCCCGGCCATCCCAACCCCTCCGAGGACTGGATCGCCTATTTTAAAGACTGCTGCCAGAAGTTCGAGCTGGACCCCGTCTGCTATTCCGTTTACATCGATTCCGGCAAGCACAAGGGCCGCTTCCTGAACTTTGACGAGCGCTTTGCCGAGACCATCAACGAGATGGAAGTGGCAAAGAAGCTGGGCTGCAAGATCGTGCGCAGCCAGGATGCTCTGCTGCCCACCACCATGGAAAAGCTGCTGCCCTATGTGGAAGAGCTGGGCCTGCACCTGGCCATCGAGCTCCACGGCCCCTGGAGCCCCTCCACCCCTGTTTTCCAGGAGTACTATGAACTTTTCGAGCGCAAGAACTCCGATGCCATCGGCGTTGTCCCCGATTTCTCCGCTTTCTGCTCCGGCGCACCCGAGACCGTGCTGAATGCTTTCCCGGATGACTGCTGCCACAAGGACATCCTGATGAAGATCAACAAGCTTTATGCTTCCACCGAGATCCCCGAAGAGGACCTGGTAAAGATGATCCTGGCCGAGGGCGGCGACGAAGTGGATGTGCTGCTGTGCAAGAAACGTATCTTCTCCATCCCCCGCGACAGCCACATGGGCGCCATCTACTACCGCACCCAGCCGGATTACGAAGGCTTCCGCAACATGATGCGCCATGCCAAGTATGTCCACGGCAAGTTCTTCTATG
This sequence comes from Oscillospiraceae bacterium, assembly GCA_024403095.1. Classification (GTDB taxonomy): domain Bacteria; phylum Bacillota; class Clostridia; order Oscillospirales; family Oscillospiraceae; genus Limivicinus. The sequence continues at coordinate 7,177 of JAKSSN010000048.1, read as the reverse complement.
TAAACGAGGATCTGGAGTGCCAGGGCATTGATTATCCCAAGTACGTGCAGATCATGAAGGAAGTTGGCTTTAACGGCTATATTGCTTCCGAATACGAGGGCAACCACTTCGATAACACCATCTCCGACGAGGTTCAGATCGCCCGCCACATGCAGATGCTGGAAAAGCTCTGGTAAGAAAAAGACGATACAAACGAGAAGAGAGCAGGGAAGTTTTCCCTGCTCTCTTTTTGCTTAAAGATCCCCATCCCGCCAGAGAGGGGATTTTTATGTTCAAACTTGCGAATCCGGTTGACTTGCTCTGCTTCAGGCGGCAGAAGCAGCGGGGGCAAAAAGAGACCTTACTCCTGCTCCCGCAGAATCGCAACCACTTCGTCCAGCAGATCCTTGTTGGGGTTATCCTTGGAATAACTGAAATAGACATTGCGTGTTGGCTTCATATATGGCAGCGTGCAGTACACAAGCTTTTTCTGCTCGGCAGGACGCAGCAGCGAAACCAGCTTGTGGTTTCCGTAGGAATACCCTAAACCCTTCGAAGCCATGCGCGCGCCGGCCACCAGGTTGCGGGTAACAATGGTGCGCGGCGGAATGATCTTCGACGGGCTGAGCGCGCTCATGATCGAAAGGTAACTGCCCTGGTAGCTGGAGGGCAGGATCGCGGTTTTATCCCGCAGGATGGCAGGATCCAGGCAGATGGGCTTTTTGCCGGAGGAGCGGAGCCCCTCGTATTCGGTTCCGGCAAGGAAGGCGGCGGGCACCAGCAGCACGCTGCTTTCCTCCCACAGAATATCATGGTAGGTGTGCAGGTTTTCCAGCTCGGTATGGCCAAGAAAAATGTCCAGCTCGCCGCGGGAGAGCATTCCTATCAGGTTTTGTTCCTGTCCTTCGTGGATGGAAATATCAATATCCGGGTGGCGCAACACCAGCTCGGCAACCAGGTCAGGCGTCATGATCTCGCTGTGGGCGTAGCCGATGCCGATGGTAATCTGCCTGCGGTTCTGGTGCGCGTTGCGGATGCTGTCGTTTAGCTGCACCTCTGCATACACGAGCTCTTTCATTTTTTCAATATAGCGCCGGCCATAGACCGTGGGCTTTACGGGCGAATGGTGGCGGTCAAAAAGGGGCACGCCAAGTGATTTTTCCAGCCGGTTGATGTAGGCGGTGAGTGTGGGCTGCGTGATGTACAGGCGCGCTGCAGCCCGGGAAAGGTTTTGTTCCTCTTCAAGAACCAGAAGATAGTTCAGCTGTTCGGCAGTCATAGTTGTTGCCTCCTTTGTTTTGCTTGCTCCCAGTATGCCACAATTATAGATTCAAGTCTATAATTATAATCATCTTTTTCAATTTCAGTTTTTCCTCCAATTATACTATTATTTTCTTACAGCAATACCAAATATATGAAAAAAGGAGGAAAAACCATGAAAATCACAGCTGTAAACGTGATCCGTGCCAACCGCGCTGTTTATGCCCAGATCGAAACCGATGAAGGTATCACCGGTATTGGCGAAAGCGGAGCATGGGGTGCACTGGATGCATCCGGAACACAGATCGAGCTGTACGGCAGATACCTGGTAGGAAAAAATCCCCTGGATATTGAACACCATTGGCAGACGCTGTACCGCTGCAGTCATTTCCGCGGCGCGGCAGTTATGGGTGCAATTTCGGCAATCGATGTGGCACTCTACGACATTGCCGGCCAGTACTTCGGCGTGCCTGTCTGGCAGCTGCTTGGCGGCAGATGCCGTGACAAGGTAAGAGTGTATAACCACGTTGCCGGCCGCACGGAAGAGGAACTGATCGCCAACAGCATCAAAGGCAAGGAAGAGGGCTTTAATGCCCTTGGCCACCTGAACCTTTACCTGGACGAACCCGCAAGCATGCCCTTCCGCGATAACAACAGCCAGCTGCTTTACAAGGCAGAGCGCCGGCTTGCAAAGATCCGCGAAGCCGTAGGCTACGATGTGGACCTGTGCCTTGAGATGCACCGCCGTCTTGAGCCCGGATTCGCCATCCAGCTGGCCAAACGGCTGGAACCCTATGCCCCCATGTTCCTGGAGGACCCTATCCGCCCGGATAACTTTGACGAGATGGCTCGCGTGGCTTCCCACTGCAGCATCCCCATTGCAACCGGCGAACGCATCAACAGCCTCTTCGAGTTCGAAATGCTGCTGGAGCGAGGCGCCTGCAGCTACGTGCGCGCTTCCATTTCTGTCTGCGGCGGCTTTACCGGCATTAAAAAGATCGCTGCCCTTGCAGAAGCCCACCACTGCAGCCTGGTTCCCCACAACCCCATGAGCCCCATCACCACAAACGCCGTGATGCATTTCTGCGCAGCAACCGAGAATATTGCAATCGCAGAATATCCCAACCCCTATGCTGCCTCCACCGCAGATAACCTTACCGGAACCGGTGTAAAGCTGCGCCAGGTGGATATGGTGGATGAGATCCCCGAGCTGAAGGACGGTTACGTAACCGTGCCCACCAAGCCCGGCCTTGGCATCAAGCTGGTGGAAGATGTGGAAAAGAAGTTCCCGTTCCGCCCCATCAACGTGGGTATCCGTCTGAGAGAAGACGGTTCGATCTGCGATCAGTAACGCAGAACTTAAAATTGAAATAAGGAGAAATTAGGTCATGTCAACAACAATGATACTCTGCATTGTGATCTTCGTTGTATCCCTGGTTCTTTATGCAATCAACAAGTTGCCGATGGGCGTCGTCGGTATGGCTACCCTGTGCGCACTGGTGCTCACCGGCTGCCTGGATCAGAAATCCGCCCTTTCCTATTTCGCAAACAACAACGTGGTAATGATGGCTTCCATGTTTGTTGTTTCTGCCGGCTTAAGCCGCACCAGCCTGGTAGATAAGTTTTCCGCTTTCATCTGCAAGGTGACCGGCGGTTCCTTCAAGCGCACTTACCTGTGCTACCTGATCCTGGCTGCAATTCTTACAAACCTTATGAACAGCCCCGGAGCTGTTTTCTGCGTAGTGTTCCCCCTTGCTGCTCAGATGTGCAAAGAATATAACGTTTCTCCCTCTAAGGTCATGTTCCCCCTTGGTGTAACCTGCGTTGGCTGCTGCTGCATCCTGCCTTTCGGCGCAGCAATTCAGGAATCCGGTATCTTCGCAGGCTTCCTTGAGACCTACGAGATGGAAATGACCTTCCTGCCCTCCGACTTCACTATGGGCCGTCTGCCCTTCCTGGTGATCGTTCCTCTGTGGGCATGGACCCTTGGCTACAAGATGGCTCCCGAGCAGCCCCCCGTGGCAATCTCCATGGTTGCTATGGACAAGAAGCAGATGAAGCCCCTGAGCGCTTTTGCAGACTGGGCAGGCGTTATCATCTTTGCAGCAGTTGTTCTTCTGTTCTTCTTCGGCAAGAACATCGGCATCCAGCCCTGGGAAGCATGCCTTGCTGGCGCAGTTCTCACTGTGATCTGCGGAACCCTTACCGGCAAAGAAGCCATTGCAGCTCTTCCTGTTGACCTGGCATTCATGCTGATTGGTGCACTGGCCATGGCCGGCGCATTGACTGCAACCGGTGCCGGTGATATCATTGGCAGCGCATTGGCAGCAACTGTCGGCGGCGTACACAACGGTTATGTTCTTGGCGCAATCTTCTTTATCATCCCCTTCGTTCTCACTCAGTTCATGCAGAACCAGGCAGTTATCAACATCTTTGCTCCCATCGTTATCATGACCTGCAAGGCAATCGGTGCAAATCCCATCGGCCTGCTGGTTATCATCACTGCTGCCGGCCTTACCGCTTACATGACTCCTATGGCAACCAGCGCAGTGCCCCTTATGATGGGCACCGGCGGTTACGACATCAAGTCTCTGGTAAAGCAGAGCTGGCTGGTTTCTATCGTGTTCGCAGTTGTTTACGTTGCTTATACTATGACTGTTCTGCCTGTATTCTAAGGAGGCAAGCATGAAAATCACAAAGGTATATACCGAAAAATACAAGTGGCCCAAGGCAAAGCCGATTGCCAACGGAAAACATGTATTCACCCATAACGAGCTGAACCTGCTGTGCATCGAGACCGATGCCGGAATCACCGGTTACGGCTGCAGCTGGGAGATCAACTTCTGCGAGCGCATCGGTCAGTCGCTCATTGGCGAAGACCCCATGAACAACGAACGCATCTGGCAGAAGATGTACATTCCCAAGTTCCTTGGCCGCAAGGGAAACTCCCTCTGGACCATCTCTGCAATTGATATTGCCATCTGGGATATCAAGTCCAAGGCAAGCGGCATTCCTCTTTACAAGCTTCTTGGCGGAGCCAAAGACAGTGTGCCCTATTATATCGCCGGCGGCTACTACGGCCCCGACAAGGGTATCCGTGAGCTTCAGCAGGAGATGGAGGAATACATGAGCTGGGGCGCAAAGGCAGTTAAGATGAAGGTCGGCGCTATGTCCATGAAGGATGATATTGCCCGCGTGAAAGCCGTGCGTGAAGTGATCGGCGAAGACACCAAGCTTATGGTGGACGCAAACTGCGCCTATAAGTTCTATGAGGCAATTGAGTTTGCAAAACGTGCCGAGCAGTTCGACCTTACCTGGTTCGAGGAGCCGGTGGAGCAGGATGACTACGACGGCTATAAAAAGATTGCCGCAAAGACCTGCATCCCTCTTGCCGCCGGCGAAAACGAGGCAACCCGATTTGGCTACCGCGACCTGATCAATACGCAGGCGATCAGCATCATGAACCCGGATGCAGAGACTATGGGCGGTATTACCGAATTTATGAAGATCGCTTCCATGGCGGATGCAAACGGCCTGGTGCTCAGCCCGCATGGCCAGCAGCAGGTGCACGTGCATCTGAACTGCGCAGTACCCAATGCAATCATTGCTGAGTTCTATCCTCCCCAGTATGATGCAAAGGTCTACGAGGCATTCAAAAATCCCATTACCCTGAACGCAGACGGTACCATCAGCCCCTCCGAGGCACCTGGTACCGGCCTGGATATCAACCGTGATGTTCTGGCAGCTTACCGCATTCAGTAAGCCCTGACTTCGGGAACCGAAGGGAGCCGGAAGTATCTTAAACGGAAGACTCTTTTCAATCGATTCCAAACATGAAGCCGCATTCAAGCCAGACAACATGGCTTTGAATGCGGCTTTTTCTTAACCTGAAAAACGCTGCAGATACAGCGAAAAAAAGAAAGGAAATGCTGACCATGCAGAAAATGCAGTTGGATACGCCCAGCCTGATCATTGACCTGGACCAGGCGGAGAAAAACATTATTCAGATGCAGCAATACGCTGACCGGTTGGGCGTTGACCTGCGCCCGCATACCAAAACGCATAAAATGCCGTATTTTGCGCTGAAACAGGTGGAAGCTGGCGCAGCCGGAATTGCGGTTGCCAAAATCGGCGAAGCTGAGGTTATGATGCAGAGCGGCATCAGAGATATTTTTATTGCCAACGAGATCGTTGGCATTGAAAAATACGAGCGCCTGCGCAGAATTCATGAAAAGATCCAGGTGCGCTGCGGCATAGATAACACCACGCAGATCGACCAGATCGAACAGGTGTTTGCAGGCTGTGCGCGGCCACTTGAAGTGCTGGTGGAGCTTGAAGTTGGCGAGGTCCGGTCCGGCATCAACACGGAAGAACAGATGGCAGACCTGGTTGAATATATAAAAACAAAGAACAATGTTAAACTGGTGGGCATTTTCAGCCATGAGGGCCACTCTTACAAGGCGGCTACTCCGCAGCAGGCAAAGGAACTTGCCGAAGAAAGCTATGCCAGAACCCTGCATTTTGCAGACCTGATCCGCAGCCATGGGGTGGAGATCAGCATCGTAAGCGTGGGAGCAACCCCAAGCGTGAATAATCAGGCATATATGAAGGGCATTACAGAGCTGCGCATCGGAACCTATATTTTTATGGACATGGGCCAGAGCAAAGCCATAAATGACTACAGCCGCTGTGCGGCAACAGTGCTGGCTACTGTCATCAGCAAACCTACGGCTGAGCGTGTGGTCCTGGATACCGGAGCAAAGGCTCTTGTTCCCCAGAACCGTGCAGCAGGAATCTGCGCAACGGGTGGATATGGCTGCGTAAAAGGGGCAGAGCACGTGGTGATCTCCAACATGTTCGATGAGCATGGAGTAATAGAAAACCGGGAATTCCATGACAAGGTGAATGTGGGTGACAAGGTTGAGATCATACCCAGCCATATCTGCCCCACGGTGAACCTGTATGATGAGGCAGCCGGTGTTTCAGCTGACGAGGTCCTTATGACACTGCCCATCCTTGCCCGCGGAAGAACAAAGTAAACGGTGGCCGAAATGAAACATACTGAATTTTATGCATCTGGTCTGCCAAAACCCGAGACCTTTGAGCAGATCAGCGATACCATCTGGAGCTATGCCGAAACCAGATACCATGAATCCAAGTCCGCAAAGCTGCTTTGTGAAGCGCTGGAAGGGAATGGGTTTTGTGTAACAAGACCTTATGCCGGCATAGATACCTGCTTTTTAGCGGAATACGGAAGCGGAAGACCGGTGATTGGCATCCTTGGGGAATATGATGCGCTGCCTGGACTCAGCCAGGTGGCTGACTGCCCGGAAAAGAAGCCTGTGGAAGCCGGCGGAAACGGACACGGCTGCGGGCATCATCTGCTGGGAACAGCCTCACTGGAAGCAGTGTGCATGCTGAAACAGCTGATGGAGCAGAACGCGATTCAGGGCACCATCCGCTACTACGGCTGCCCGGCAGAAGAGGGCGGCGCGGGAAAAGGCTTTATGGTAAGAGCGGGTGTTTTCAGCGATGTGGATGCCTGCATTACCTGGCACCCGATGGATGTGAACGGTGTGATGAACCACACGCTGGCCAACATGAGAATGCTGTTTGATTTTTATGGCAAAAGCGCGCATGCGGCAGCGGCTCCGTTTGAAGGCAGAAGTGCGCTGGATGCCGTTGAACTTACCGACATCGGCTGCAACTACCTGCGCGAGCATGTGATTCCGGAAGCCAGAATACATTATGCGATTACCGATGCTGGCGGGCCTGCTGCCAATGTTGTGCAGGCGCATGCCCAGGAGGTCTATTGCATCAGGGCGCCCCGGCAGGACCAGGTGGAGGAGATATTTGGCAGAGTCTGCAACTGCGCCCGCGGAGCAGCCCTGATGACAGACACGCGGGCAGAGATACAGGTGGTGTCGGCCTATGCAAA
>JAKSSN010000047.1 GCA_024403095.1 Oscillospiraceae bacterium | reverse complement strand
GCGATTCTTGGTGCGGATTATGCAAGCGTATATCAGATTGGCGATAGTTTTCAGGCGGACTATCTGTTCAGCTCTTTTAATTTTGAAGTTACGGGCTTTTTGGAAAGAGGGAGTGAGATCGCATACTCACATCAATATACTCCTCTGGACAGTTATGTTGTCATTCCATTTTTCCGGTTTGAAGACGAACCTCAGAGTGAAAAAGAATGGGTCACCCAGAAAATACACAATGCAAACTTAACGAGCGGGGAAGTAGTCGTGCCGGTAGCTGAGGCAGATAAAGCAAATGAGCTTATACAAGAGATCCTTTCAGAATCTTCTGTAGGGGAATACTCCGCCTCCTGGTCTTCTATCAACGCAGCATATCAGGCGAAAGAAATTCATCTGAATGAGATACTGATTCTGCTTTGTGCTGCGGACATGGGGATATTTGCGTTGTTTTGCCTCACATTAAGCGGTTGCTGTAAAGCCCGTTTGAGGTTGAGAGCTGCAATTGCAGTATCGGCAGCTGCAATCCTATGCGTATTTCTGGCAGCACAGCCTTTGCTGGGGATAATTGGCATGTATTATATGGTTACGATTCCGTTTGTAACGTACATAATTATCTTATTAACCGTGGTTTTAATTATGTTTCATTCTGCGGCAAGGTGTCGATCCAAGTTCGAATAAGTTAATCAATAGCAACATATAAAATAGAGCCGCTGGCGTTTTCACGTCAGCGGCTCTGTGTTTATATAAAGATTTATTTTGCAAGGGCATCCTTCAGCCCCTGCAGAAATTCATAGGGCACGCTCAGTTCACCGTTCATGCCGGCACCAAGCTGAATATGCTTTTTGTTTTCGCCGTGGAAGTCGCTGCCGCCGGTCTTCAGCAGGCCATATTCTTCAGCAAGCGCCTCCAGGTAGTGCGTTCTTTCGGCATCATAGCCGGAATAGCGGCATTCCATGCCCTGAAGGCCATAGTCCATAAAACTGTGCAGCAGGCTGCGGAGCTCGCTGTCATCCAGCTTATACTGAAAGGGGTGTGCCAGAACGGCAACACCGCCGGCCTCGCGGATCAGATCCACCGATTCCTGCAGCGAAAGAAAGTGGCGGCGTTCGTAGTAGCGGCAGCCCCGGCCTACCAGCCGGGCAAACGCATCGGGGATGCTCTCGGCTTTGCCAAGTTCCACCAGAACCCGGGCAAAATGAGGCCGCCCCACCACAGCGCCAAAGCGCTGCTGCAATTCTTCGTATTCCACGGGCAGGCCATCTTCCTGCATGCGGCGGATGATCTTGCGGTTGCGGTCGTCCCGGTCGCGGATTATATCCTCCAGCATGCGGTTCAGGCGCGGGGAGTTCAGGTCAATGCCATAGCCCAGCACGTGGATGGAACCGCGCTGTTCGGTGCTGATCTCAATGCCGGGGAGCACTTCCACATTGTATTCCGCTCCGGCGGCAATTGCTTCAGCACAGCCGCTGTGGTTATCGTGGTCGGTTACCGCAACGGCACGCAGGCCGCTTTTTGCAGCCAGTTCCACCAGCTGGCGGGGCGAAAGAGTACCGTCGCTGGCCGTGGTGTGGGTGTGCAGGTCAATACATTCCATCTTTTCAGCCCTTCTTCAGGCGGGCGATCATTTCGTCGTGGGCAAGCAGCTCAGCAGCATCGTCCAGGGGAGCAAGCTCGGCTGTGCCGTATTTGCGCTGCAGCGCCGTCTGCAGCAGAAGGTCGCAGAATGCGGGGTTCTTAGGCAGCAGAGGACCGTGGCTGTAGGTGCCGAACACGTTGTTGAAGCGGGCGCCTTCGGTTCCATCCTCGCCATTGTTGCCAAAGCCGGTGATCACTTTGCCCAGGGGCTGCACGCCGGAACCCAGCCAGGTCTTGCCGCTGTGGTTTTCAAAGCCAACAATGGTGCTGCCGCCGTTTTCCGGCGAGCATTCAAACACATAGTTGCCGATCATACGGTCTTTTGCACCAACGGTATAAAGGTCCAGCGCGCCGATGAAATCGCACTGCACGCCTTCGTGGGTGCGGTAGTAGTTGCCCAGCATCTGGTAACCGCCGCAGATGGCAAGCACCGTGGTGCCGTCGGCAATGGCGGCTTTCAGCTCGGCTTCTTTGCCGCGGTGCAGGTCATCCAGCAGCACTTCCTGCTCAAAATCCTGGCCGCCGCCAATAAAGATCAGGTCGTAGGCGCTCAGCGAGGCAGAAGAACCGATGGGGAGCTTATCCACGCTCACGCCGATGCCGCGCCACTGCAGGCGCCGGCGCAGGGTGATGATGTTGCCGCCGTCGCCATAGAGGTTCAGCACATCAGGGTACATATGACAGATTTTCAGTTCCATAACTCAGCCCTCCCAGAAATCGGTTCCGCCGCAGTGTTTGATCACCGTCTGGCGCAGCTCCAGCATGGCGGTGTAGGTCGGCATCATATAAATGGGCACTTCCTGTGCCTTGCAGATCTCTACCAGCTTTTCATAGCTGTGTTCCACTGAGATGATATCGGCGGGAACGCCGGCATATTTCATGCGGATCTGCAGGTCGGCGGCACGGTCGCCGCTCACGTACACATGCTGCATCCGGTCCTTCATGCCTTCCAGTTTTTCAAAGTTGGCATCCCAGATCCAGGAGATGTCGGTGCCGTCGGCACCGCGGTCGTTCAGGCAGGCAACCAGAACAAAGGGGCCTTCCATGCTTTCCAGAAAATCCACCACCTGGTTGCAGCCGGCGGGGTTTTTCACCAGCATCATGGTGGTGCCCTGAGCGCCAAGGTCAAAATGCTCCAGACGGCCAAAACCGCACTGGAAGGTGGCAAGGGCGCGGGTGATCACATCCTCGCTGATGCCCATCTGCAGGCAGGCAGCCCAGGTGCCGGCTGCGTTGTATACGTTGTAGACGGCCGGCAGGTTCACCTGCACGGTCTGCTCGGCTCCATCGGCAGAGGAGCGGAGGGAGATGGTGGTGCCAAGCGCCGTCTGCTTGCTAACAGCAGTTACGGCAACATCGGCTGCGTGGCGGCGATAGCCGCACTTGGGGCAGCGGAAGCCGCCCAGGTGGCCATAGGTGATATAGTCATAGTCATATTCCGCTTTGCAGCGGATGCAGTAGGCAGCGTCGCTGAGCTCGCTGCGGGCGCCCTGAGTGATGGCGCCTTTTTCCAGCCCGTACCATACCACAGGGTTGGGCAGGTCATCTGCCAGAGAGGCGGTAAGAGAACAGTCGGCATTCAGGCACAGCACAGCGTCCGGGGCACCGGAAATACCTTCGCGGATGTTGCCCAGGGTGTGCGTGACTTCACCGTAACGGTCCAGCTGGTCGCGGAACACGTTGGTGACCACAATGGTCTTGGGCTTCAGCTGGCGGAACACCGCACGGGAAGCGGCTTCATCGCACTCGATCACGGCAAAGTGTTTCTTCATCTTGCCGCCCAGGGTGCAGTTCATCACAAATTCGGTGGTAATGCCGCTGATCAGGTTGGCACCGCTGCGGTTGGCAAAGCAGTCAATCCCGGCCTCACGCACGGCTTCTTCAATCATGCGGCTGCTGGTGGTCTTGCCGTTGGTGCCGGTAACGGCAACGGAGGTAACATCCTTGGCCAGCAGAGCCAGCAGGTTGGGGCAGACCTTCAGTGCCCAGCGGCCGGGCATGGCAGTGCCGCCGCGGTGCACCAGACGCGAAAACAGGCGCAGGCCCTTGCAGAGCAGAATGGCAAGTATCATACGAAGTTTCATGCAAATGTCCTCGGTTTCAGTTGGATTAGAAAAATCAAAATATTATACCATGCCGGCCAGTTTGCCGCAACAAAATATCCGCCCCTGCAGCATGCAGGAGCGGATCGTTTCGTTTTTCGATTGAATTATACAACGCGCTTGGCAATGTATCCGCGGCTGGTATAGTAGCCGGCAAGGTCGGTGATGATAACACCGGTGGTGGAAGAGGAGGCATGTACAAACTGGTTGTTGCCAATGTAAATGCCAACGTGGCCCACATAGTTTGCGCCGCTGTAGAAGCACAGGATATCGCCGGGCTGCAGGTCGTCGTTGCTTACCAGAATGCCGTCGTTTGCGGCCTGGTCGCAGGCAACACGGCTGAGACTGTAGCCAAAGTGAGCATAAGCATAGTGTACAAGGCCGCTGCAGTCGAATCCGGTGGAAGGATCGCTGCCGCCCCAGGAGTAGTTATAGCCTACAAACTGCAGGGCATAGTCTGCAACCTGCTTGCCCTTGCTGCTGGTCTGCGGAGCAGGGGTGGGGGTGGGAGCTGCGGTTCCGGTGGAAGGAGCAGCTGCTTCATCAGCCACCACATAAGTGGAGTAGATGTAACCCTCTTTGTCGTTAATGGAAACCTTTGTCCAGCTGCCGCTGGTGCCAAGGATCGTCAGCTTGGTGCCGTTGTTGTATTCGCCCAGAATATCAAAGGAAGTGGAAGCGCCGCCGCGCATACGCACGTTGTTGCCCTTGATGTGGCCGGCGTTGGTGGGCTGGGGAGCTGCCTCGGGAGTGGGGGAGGGAGCGGCTTCGGGAGAAGCGGTGCTCTTATCTCTCAGCTTCACAAAGCTGCTGTAAACATAGCCGCTCTTGCCATCGGCGGTGGTAACGGAATAATAACCGTTGTATTCACCGTTCACTGCCAGAACATCGTTCTGGTTCAGCTCACCGATAATGGCATAGGTGGTGTCGGGACCGCTGCGGAAGTTCAGCTTGTAGCGGGTGATCACGGCTTCCTTGCCAATGATGGGGGTGAGAGTGAAAGCAGCAACACCATCCGGCTTTTCAGCAAAGGCGATGTACTGGGTGTAAACATAGCCGGAAACACCGTTGATGGTAACAGCGGAGTAGCTGCCGGTGGTGCCGGTGACGGTGCATTCCTGGCCGTTATTCAAAACGGAGATCACCGGGTAAGAGGTGGAAGGACCCTTGCGGAAGTTGATCTTGCTGCCGGAGATGTAGCCGGCTTTGGCGTTGATGGTAACTTCGGCTGCGGGAACATCCGGTGTGGGAGCTGCGGGAGTCTCGGGCGTTTGAGCGGGTGCTTCCGGCTGGGGAGCGGGAGCAGCGGGCGTTTCAGCTGCCAGAGTGATGTAGCTGGAATACATGTAGCCGGCGGTGCCGTTATAAACAATGGCACTCCAGCCGCCGGTGGTGCCGGTGACCGTAACATTGGCACCGGTGCTGAGCGAAGTGATAACAGAAGCATTGGTGTTGGGGCCGGAACGCATGCGTACATACATGGCATTCACGGTGCCTGCTTTTCCGTTTACCGGTGCCGCTTCTGTGTTCTGAACAGGGGCGGAAGGAGCGGGATCCGCTGCCGGAGCCTGTTCCTGGATCACTTTCACATAGCCTGCGGAGACATATCCTTTTATGCCGTTAAAGGTAACGGCAGTCCAGCTGCTGTTGGAGCGGTCGTTGATGGTGACCTTGGTTCCCTTCTTGATGCAGCCCAGAATGTCGTATTTGACGCCGGGGCCTTCACGGAAGTTGACGTCGTTGCCGGTGATCTCACCATCTTCCGCATAGGCGGAAACGACGAAGACAGCCAGCAGAAGCAGCGTCATCAGCAGCGTTTTCAGAGTAAACCTGCGCATGATAATAATTCCTTTTGTTTTCTGAATATTTCCTTTGACAGTGGATCAGGCATTTGCCTTAAGATAACGGGAAAGCCATGCGTCAGCCAGTTCCATAGCCTCGCCCATGGTTTCTCTTTCGCCGGTTTTAACAATGCGGTCGCGGGTCTTAATGGTGTTGTCCGTTCTCTGAAGCTGAACGGAAACCTTGGTAGCAACATCCAGGTCTTTCACTTTCTTGGTGCTCATGACCTGCAGCATAACAATGTAGGGATCGCTGAAGCTGCCATAGTAAAGAATGTTGCCGGCACGCTGAAGGGGATGTCCCTTGTATTCTAACATATTTGCCATAGTATACCTCCAGTATTGTAACCAAATTGTAACAGTGAGAATTTAAATTGTCAAGAAAAATATTATGGAAACCAAAAGTTAATGCGCTGAAATAACAGAAAATAGGGGAAAAAGTGGGGGATCAGCCGTAGGTTCCGTCGGCATTTTCGCCGCTGTAGGGAGAATATGTGTACTGAACACCGAAAATACCGGTGTCGCCGCCGATGCTCGGCCAGCTGAAGTCCTGCCATTCCAGGCCTTCGTGCACGGGCTGCATCACCTTTTTCCAAAGCTGGGCGGCAGGGTTGCCGTTGCAGTAGATCCGCTCGGGCGTGTCGTAGCCGGTCCAAACCGCTGCCACATAGTAGCGGGTGCAGCCGATAAACCAGCGGTCGCAGTAGTCGGTGGTGGAGCCGGTCTTGCCGGCAACCGGGGTGGAGCTGAGGCTTGCCTCATAGCCGGTGCCGTAGGCAACGGCGTTTTTCATCATGTAGGTAAGGTTGTAGGCGGTGTTGGGAGAAAAGGCCTGGATCGTCTGGGGCGTGTTATCGATGACCACGTTGCCCTTGGAGTCTGTGACCTTGGTGTAGGTACGGCCATAGGTGAAGATGCCGTCGTTCACCAGGCTGCAGTAGGCCTGGGCCATTTCGCGCACCGTGATGCCGTAGGTGAACTGGCCAAGGGCCAGGGGAGCATAGGCACAGTCATCCGGCACAAGGCTGGTAAAGCCTAGGCGGTTGCCCAGCCAGTTATAGCTGGTCTCGGGCCCCAGCTTGTCGATGATCTGGGCTGCCACGGTGTTAATGGACTGGCACAGTGCGGTGTTGATGTCAACAACACCGGAGTTGTAGCCGCTTGCGTTGTAGGGATACCAGCTGGTGCCGGCAAGGCGGATGTCGGGGGAGTCGTCCACCAGCGTGTTGGGGGTGATAAGGCCCAGCTCAATGGCAGGACCGTAAGAGGCAAGGGGCTTGATGGAGGAGCCCGTAGGACGTTTGGTCTGAGTAGCGCGGTTCAGCAGCAGGTTGGCGTTCTTTTCGCCCACGCCGCCGGAAAGAGCAATGATCTTTCCGTTGTAGGGGTTCATGACCACAATGGCGCTCTGCAGCTGCTGGGTGCTGCGGGTGGTGGCGGGAATGGCGCTGAGATTGGTGTATACCGCGTCAACTGCGGCCTGAATATCCGGCTTGATGCAGCTGTAGATCTGGTAGCCGCCGCTGTATACCAGGTGGGCTGCCGTTTCGCGGCTGATGTTCTTGGTGCTGATCAGGTCGCGGATCACATCCTCCACAACCGTTTCCACATAGTAGCTGTTGATCTCCTGCACCGCCACATCATTTGCGCTGCGGGTGAATACCAGCTCTTCGTTCACTGCATCGGTGTAGGTGCGGTAATCGATGTAGCCCTGCTCATACATTTCGCGCAGGATCGTTTCCTGGCGATCTTTATTGGCGGACTGGTCATAGAAAGGGTTGTAAGCGGTAGGTTTGTTGGTAATGCCAACAATGGCTGCGCATTCTGCAAGGCTCAGGTCTTTCACGTCCTTGCCGAAATAGGTCTCGGCAGCGGTCTGCACACCCCAGCAGCCTTCCCCAAAATACACGGCATTCAGGTACCATTCAATGATCTCCTGTTTGCTGTATTTCTTTTCCAGCTCCAGGGCGGAGAAGATCTCGGCCAGTTTGCGCTGCACGGTAACATCGTCGTTGCCGGTAAGGTTTTTGATCAGCTGCTGGGTGATGGTGGAACCGCCGAAGCTGTTCTGCATGGTGGCAAACATTTTAACAAATGCGCCGGAAGTACGGTACCAGTCCACGCCCTTGTGGTCGTAGAAACGCTTGTCTTCAATGGCGACCAGTGCCTGCTCCATATATTCGGGCACATCGTCGTAATCCACCCACACGCGGTCTTCTTTGCCGGAAAGGTTGGCAAGGCGGCGCCATTCGCCGCTGGAATCCTCGTACCAAACGGTGCTGGATTCGCTGAGTCGGTAGTCATTCAGGGAAAGGTCCAGCGTTGGGGTGAGGGAGGTTTTTACATAGTAGGCAAATACAACCGTGAACAGAAGGCCGGTAAGCACAAAGATCAGCAGCAGCGAGCACAGAACCTTGAACACGCCCCGCACAATGCCGGCGGCGCCATCGATCGTGTAGCTGAAGGCTGAAAGGGCAAAACGGCCGGCAAGTTTTGCCGCCTGATGCGAAGAAGAGGGAACGGCTTCCTCTTCGGGATTTTCTTTTCTATTATGAAGCATAGGAGAAGTGTTTCACCTCCAAATGGAAAAAGCGTATAAAAACACATGATACAACAAACTAAATTATATCATAAAAACCGGCGGAAGGATAGACATTTTGTAAACAAAAGATGTGGTTGATTTCTGCAGGGGGATAGGTTACAATCAAGCCATAAATTACGGAGGTAAGTCAGATATGAGCGAACTTTTCGGTGACGATTTCATCACCCTGGAAGACGACGACGGCAACGAAGTTGTCCTTGAACTGGTAGACACCATGGATTACAACAACCAGACCTATAACTGCTTTGTTCCCGCCGACATGGACGAGAACGACCCGGATTACGGCCTGATCATTCTTCGCGCAGTTATGGACGGAAGCGACTTTATGTTTGAAGACATTGAAGATCCTGCCGAGCTGAACGAAGTATACGAAAAGTTCCAGATCCTCTGGGCTGCAGAGGAACCTGAGGAACAGGAATAATAAAAAGTTTCTGCTGTGTTCGTGTTTTCCATCCGGAAATTGCGGCCCATTAAACCCACATCTCCTATAAGGGATGCCGACTTGAATCTGCGGATTGCAGGCCTCCCGGCTCCGCCGGATGTTGGAAGCAGCGAAACAGAACTTAGGCGACCCACCTGCCTTTTTGTGCAGGTTATAATTGGGCCGGCACGGCATAAGCGGATGGTCCCGCGGGTCTCCCCGCGGGATTTTTACTGCCCGGATATGAAAAAAAGACCTGAGAGCATGTGCTCTCAGGTCTTTTTGTTTCTGTTTGCGGGGAAGAATTACTTCTTCATGCTTTCCACTTCGGCAAGGAAGATAGCGCTCTCACCGTCGGAGGGCAGCTGGAAGCCGGTTCTGGGACTTACGGAGAAAGCTTCCACTGCGGGGCCGTCCATCAGGCAGCTGCGCTTGAACTGCTGGTTGAACAGACGCTTGCAGTAGCTGGTCATCCAGCGGATCAGCTCTTCTTCGGTGAAGATGCCGGCGAAGGTGTCCTTTGCAAGGCGGATGGTCTTCTGGGGACCAAAGCCGCAGATGAGCATCTTGTGGGTGAAGAAGTCCTGCAGTGTGTAGGAACCAACGGTGTCTTCGCTCTTCTGAATGATGGTGTCGTTTTCAATGGGCAGCAGCTCGGGAGTGACAGGGCAATCCAGAACATCCCACAGAGCAGCGGCAAGGACCTTGTCCTCGGTCTGCTCGGCCAGGTAATGAACGCCGGCACGGACCTGGGTCTTGGTAAGGCCCATGTTCACGTCGTACATACTGGTGTGGTCGCCGTTGTAGGTGCACCAGCCGTCGATGAACTCGCTCAGGTCTTCGGTACCAACATCAAGGCCGTTTACCTTGTTGGCAATGTCCATAAGCACCTGGGTGCGCTCACGTGCCTGTGCATTTTCAAAGGCAATGCTGTAATCGTCGTGTGCATGGCCAATATCATCAAAGTGCTGGTAAACGCTCTTGCCGATGTCAATCACGCGAACATCGCAGCCCCACTGCTCAGCAACCACAATGGCGTTGCTCTTGGTGCGGGAGGAGGTACCGAAGCAGGGCAGAGTGCAGGCGACCACGTTCTCTGCGGGCAGACCCATGCGGCGTACGGCCAGGGCAGAGATCATAACAGCCAGGGTGGAGTCAACACCGCCGGAGATGCCGACGACGCAGTGGTCCAGGTGAGCGTATTCCATACGCTTTACCAGGGCGGAGACCTGCATGTCGATCATGCGTGCGCAGTACTTATCCAGCTCAGCCTTATCGGCGGGAACATGAGGAGTCATGCCATAGGTGCGGGTGAGAGAGGTCTCTTCCAGCTCTTCGCCCCAGTAGCATACTTCGTAATCGCCGGTGCCGATGTCAAAGTTGCCGTCGGCGCGGCGGATGTTTGCCAGGTGCTCAATATCGATCTCGCTGATGGCAAGGCTGTCGTCGCCTTCGCTCTGAGCCAGGATCACACCGTTCTCAGCTACCATGCACAGGCCGCTGAACACGTTGTCGGTGCTGGATTCGCCCTTGCCGGGTGCTGCAAGCAGAATGCCGCAGGCCAGGTGTTTGCTGCGGTAGCGGATGTCCAGCATTGCCTCGTCGGTGGAGGTAACGGTGGCGGGGAAAGCAGCCATCTGAACCACCAGGGTGGCGCCGGCCACAGCGTGGCGGATGGAAGGAGCATAGATGGAATCGATGTCGCCGCCCAGTTCAACGGCAACGCTCAGCTCGGGCATCACGGAGCAGGTAAACAGCTGGTCGGTGCCCAGGTCGGTGAGATATTCGTTGTTGATCTCAACTTCAACGATCTCGTCTTCGGGAACGGTGAAATGGGTTCCGTCCACGTTCTCGCGGGGAACCAGGCCCAGCAGCTCGCCGCTGTAGATGGCGGCAGCGCAGCTGAACAGACGGGTGCCGGCTGCAAAGGGCAGGCCGACAAAAGCCAGAATGTCCAGGTCGCGGGTTGCTTCCACAACCTTGATCAGGGCCTTCTTGGCAGCGTCCAGCAGAACGCGGTGGGTGTAAAGGTCATAGCAGCTGACGCCGGTAAGAGTGAGTTCGGGGAAGGTGATGACCTTCACGCCGGATGCGGCAGCGCTCTTGATGGATTCAATAACGAGGTCGGCATTATAGTCGGTGTCGGCGACGCGGATCTTGGGAGCAGCAGCTGCAACTTTAATGTATCCGTTTTTCATAACAAATTACCTCTGTTTAATAAAATCAGAATCAGAACTTGATGCGCTCGGTGATGTAAGCCTTCACTTCGCTGATGGGCAGGCGGACCTGTTCCATGCTGTCGCGCTCGCGAATGGTAACGCAGCCGTCAGCGGGGTCGGTCTCGGTGCCTACGGTGTTAAAGTCAAAGGTGATGCAGAAGGGAGTGCCGATCTCGTCTTCGCGGCGGTAACGCTTGCCGATGGAGCCGGTCTCGTCGTAGTCGCACATGAATTCCTTGCTCAGCTCGTTGTAAAGCTCCATTGCGGGGCCGGTGAGAACTTCCTTCTTGCTCAGGGGCAGGATAGCGCACTTGAAGGGAGCCAGAGCGGGGTGCAGGTGCAGAACGGTGCGGACATCATCGTTGCCCTTCTTGTCCTGGCCAACGACTTCTTCGTCATAAGCTTCGCACAGGAAGGCAAGAGCCACACGGTCGCAGCCCAGAGAAGGCTCGATGACGTAGGGAATGTAGTGCTCGCCGGACTCCTGATCGAAGTAGGTCAGATCCTTGCCGGAAGCCTCCTGATGGCGGCCCAGGTCGTAGTTGGTGCGGTCGGCAATGCCCCACAGCTCGCCCCAGCCGGAGCCGAAGGGGA
>JAKSSN010000046.1 GCA_024403095.1 Oscillospiraceae bacterium | reverse complement strand
GGAGGTGCGCAGCGAATTGGAATTGCTGCCGGTAGAGACCGTGCCGCCAGAGCTGATGGTGCCGGTGGTGGAAAGAGAGGTATCGGTGTTCATGCTCTTGTTGCCAAAGGCATTGTTTGACCACACGGAGAGGTCGATCATGCGGATCGCGCAGACCTGGGAAACGGGAATGGCGGTGGTGCTGTTATGGTCAAGAATCGCTGTCTGCAGGCCATTCGGCGTTTGATAGACCACTTCATACACCATGAAACTTATACCATAGGGATCCTTCTGATAATCATAGAACAGGCAGGGCAAGACCATTTCTTCAATGTACTGGGCTGTAATATCGGGGCCGCCTTCAAGAAAATAGAAGGGGTAGGCATAATAATAATCGTCTTCGTTCGTGGTAAGGGTGACCTGCGCTTCGCCGATAAGATTGTAGGTGAAACCGGAGTCATCTGCTTTGCAGTATTTTTCCAGATCCAGGATGCTGACTGCCTGAATCAGCTGAACCGTGATGGCGTTGGTTTCTGTGACGGGGCTGGCATCTGCAGGCAGGATCAGGCCGCGGCCGGACGTTTTTCCGGTTCCGGTCGGAATCACTGCAACAGCACTTTCCGTAACTTCCACATTGGCCGAGGGCGCTGTGCGGAACGTGGCGGTTCCGCAATCGATGCAGAAGGTGCCGCTGCCGGTTACGCTTCCGTTTACGGTGACTTCGGAATGGGTCTCGGGATTATTGCCTCCAACCAGGTAACCATTGCAGTAAAGGTCGCCGTCCACAATGGTTACATCGCCAAGATCCAGATGCCAGTTCCGGTTTTTATCGCCGCCGCAGATGCCAATGAGAGAAGAACCGGAGGAGGTGATGGAATCGATGGCAACACCGTCGGTTTTCACCAGCACATCCGTGCTGTTCACCATAAGGTCAATGGTTCCCGCCGCAGAGTCCTTCTGTATAATTACCTGGCCCTGCTGGTTCAGCTTGCCGCCGTTCACATCCCAGGAATCGCCGGCGCCGCTGGTGATATAATCCTCACAGTCCAGGGAGCCGCCGTCCACTACCAGGCTGCCCTCCAGATACACGCCGCCGCCCTGCAGGATATTCAAAGCACCCTGAACACTGACAGTGGAAACGGCAAGCTGGGCAGTATAGTTCTGCGAATTCGGGCCGGTAAAGCCGGAGGCCAGAACATCCAGGCTGCCGCCGACGGTAAGCTCAGCGCCGGCAGCGATCTGCAGCGTGCCGGCTGTGCCGGTGGGCTGCCTATCCTCTCCCGTGCTGCTGCCAAGAGTGGTGGTAAGGACCAGGGAAGTGCCCTCGGGCGTGAGAAGTTTTACGCCTTCGGGGATCACATAGCTGTCGTCCAGAATGCCGGCGATGCTGCCGTTGCAAAGCACGTAAGCATCCTGGTCAGCGTCCCAGATAAACACGGCTGTGCTGCCGTTGGAGAACTGATCGCTGCTGTACTCCAGCAGGTTAAAGGAAAAGCCGTCGCCGGTCATTTCCACATTATCGATCAGCAGAATGCCGGTGCCGACCACGTTGATGTTGCCGTCTTCAATGACAAGGCTGTTGATACGGTTCAGGCCGGCAGTTACCAGGGAGATATCCCGCCCGGCGGCGGAGATGGTGCCAAGCTGGGCATCCACCATGGTGATGGAATCGGAATCCTGGGTATAGAACCAGCCGCTGTTACTGGACCAGTTGGAGCTGGTGCTGCCTTCCAGCTGCTCGTCGCCAACCTGCAGCGTGGGCTGAGGGGGCAGGACGGGAGGCGTGGGCAGGGAGACATCTTCCCCGGTGCTCTGAGCTGCAGCAACGGATTCATCCGACTCGGTAACGGAGGCTTCAGGAACCAAAGGAAAATCGTCGGTTGTTTCGGGGGCGGCAGAGAAGACAGTTTCCGGTTGGATGATGGCAACTTCGGATGCCGCAGGGATGAAAGATTCAGGCTCAGCGATGGCTGAATCATCGGCTTGATCTTCAAAGCCGGGTGCTTCAAGCTCGTTGGAATCTGCTTCCTTTGAGTCTTTGGCCTGCAACTCAGGCTCAGCCAGCTGCTCTTCCAGCAGGATGGGACTGATCAGATCCTCAGCGGCTTCGCTCTCGTCGGCAAAACCTTTGGTGGTGAGCATAAGCGCCAGAGCTGCGCCTAAAAGGGCTCCGGTTGCTTTTTTGATTGCAAATTTCATGTTCAAGGCCTCTTTTCCGTTGAAGTACAGAGTCAGTCGGATGACAGGTTTTCGTAAGTGCTGATGATGTCCAGCACGGCGGGCATATGCTCGTGGGGCATGCCGTAAGCGCTGAGCGCATCAAAGAGCTGTTTTACAGGCTCGGCCGCACCGGCCTGTGCCAGGGTGGTAAAGAGTTCGTCGGCCAAATCCAGGTCGCCGGCGTACATGCACATGGTGCCGCAGTAGCCATAGGTGAGCACGGAGCTGTACATCTGCAGGGCATCCCAGGCATCCTGTTCCGCCCCGTATACATCATTTTCAAATACCAGGCGGGTGAAGGCACGGTAGCTGAGATAGGAGGCGGTGTGGAAGTCGCCGAGCTCCTCGCACACAGCGGCATAGGACTTCAGCCCCGCACGGAACAGCAGGGAGGAGCGGGCATAGTTGCCGGCGGTGAATTCGTTATCTGCTGCATTAATGGCGGCGATGGAGTAGTTGGCAATATCCGGGGCGGCGCCCGAACGATCGCTGAGTGCTTTGTAAATGGCAGCGGCCTGCAGATAATGGCCGGCGGCACCGGACAGGTCGCCCTGCAGGTTCTGCACATAGGCACAGTCGTTCAGCGCCTCGGCATACATCTCCTGGTGAAGACGGTTTTCACTGTCACTTTCCGCAAAAGCTTCTGCAAGGGGCAGCAGCTTGCTGTAAAACTGCAGCGCCTGGTCATAATGGCCGGCGTCGCTGCGGCAGGAGGCAAGCTGCAGCATGGCCTTCAGCAACTCAGCATTCACTTGGCCGGGTTCCAGCGTGCGCTCCAAAAGCGCAATGCTTTGCGAGCAGGCCTCTTCCGCCTCATCAAAGCGGAACTGCTGCTGAAGACCGCTGGCATACTGGCGCAGTGCCAGCGCGGCATTGCCGGGGCTGGCCCAGCCCTCCGGCGGCACAAGGGCAAGGGCCCGGGCAAGAGTATCGGTTCCTTCGTCGGTTTTGCCCTGGGCAAGCAGATCGATGCCAAGATTTGCGGTGTACTGGGCCAGAGCGGCCTCACCATCTGCCACGGCACCCTGCAGGACAAGGGCGTGGGAGAATTCGGTCTCGGCCTCGTTGTAGCGGCCGGCACTGCTGAGCACCGAGCCAAGGTCGTTATGCGCTTCGGCCAGATAACGGCGGGAACGGTCGCTGCCGTCGTTGCTGGCCTCGTATTCGTGAATCGCGCGGCGGATCGCCGTTTCGGCATCCTCCAGATGGCCGATGGTGCCATAGGCAGTGGCTAGCTTTGAGTAATTGGCGCCGATCTCGTAACGCACAGAAGGCTCGCTGCCGTTCAGCTCCAGAATATCTGTGATCTGGTCGGCATTGGTCTGCAGAAGGTCTGCCAGACGGGCGTAGGTGCCAGGCAAGTCTGCCAGGTGGGAGGGCAGATCATAGGTGAGCTCCTGCAGAATGGTCATGGAAGCTTCCTGTGCTTCCCGGGCCTGCTGCCGGAACTGAGCGGCCTGGTTCCAAAGGCCGGCACTGCCTAGGGCCACCGCCGCAAACACTGCGGCGGCTGTGACGCCGCGGGTGACGATGCGCCGGGAACTGCGCATCCGGTCGGCCTTGCGCATCCGGTCAGCGCTGACGCCAGCCACTGCGGCGGCTACGCGCAGCAGTTCAGACTGCGCTTTTTTCATGATCTGTTTGGGGTCGTCCCCTTCACAGCGCACGTCCATTACCCGGTCCATGATATCCGGGATGGTCTTGAGCGTGCGGGTAAACGACTGCTCCGGGCTGCCGCTTACCAGCAGGGGGAAAATATGGTCGGCTTTGCCCATTTCGGTAAAGGTCATTACCTCGCGGTCCACCCATTCGGATTCGGGCGTGTAGGGCGAGCAGATGATCACCAGGTAGTCTGCGCTGCGGAGAGCCTCATCAATGGTGTGGGTAAGAATACGGGATACAGCAAGCTCCTCTGTGTCGCGGAACACGCGGCGGATGGGGCGTGCGCCCTGCTCCAGCAGCGACTTGGGCAGTTTGTAGCGTTCAAGAAAATTAAAGGTCTTCTGCGTAATCTCGCCGTCCAGAGGCTTATGGCGGTAACTGAGGAAAACATCATAGTTGTTTGCCATGTTCAGCCCTCCCTAGTTATAAAACGGTCCAGACCGTTTTCGCTCAGCTGCTGGCGCGTCTGGGCCAGTGAGTCGGCAAGGATCTCCTGTGCCTGCGGCTCATCGGCGAAGGTCTCGGGCAGGCCGCTGATCAGGCGGTCGGCTGCCTGAACGGCAATGGCAGCCTGCTTTTCTGCCAGCATGCCCTGGTTATGGGCACGAATGCCAAGCACGGTAAAGATCGCGGCAACCACCATGAGCACCGCAGCCAGGAACGAAACAACAGCCGTTACAGCCCGGCGTTTGCGGCGGCGATGGCGCTGCTCCAGGGCATCGGGGTGCAAATCCATGACCGAGGCCGTGATGCGGACGGTTTCATACTGCAGCGCTTCGCGGCGGCGTTTTGGGGTTATGCCGCGCAGATCAGCGGCGACCGGCTCAATGGTCTCGTCCATTTCCACCACGGAAAGATCCGGCAGAATATGCTGAACCACGTGGTGCTGGATGAACATTGGGGGGAAGATATCTGCCGGCTCGCCCTCGGCAATCACAGGCACAATGTTTTCGCGCCCGGTGTCCTTTTCAAAATAGTAGAGCTTATCCAGCAGGCTTTGGGACGCAATGGCAGCGGGGGAGAACAGCACAATCAGGTAGCCGGCTTCGCGAAGCAAACGCTCCGCTTCCTCGTCAATCGGCGCTTCGCCGCAGTCGAGAAACAGCTTGTGGCTGTCGAGCCCGTTGGCAGACCGGATGCCCCTGGGCAGACGGTATTTTTTCATTCCGGCTGCAAGGCCTTCGGCCATCTGCCGGTCGGCAGCGGCACTGAGCAGATAGATATCGTCTTGCATGCAAACCTCCTGCGGCCGGGAAACGCAGTTCCGGCCATTTCGGTTGAAAGGTCCGTAAATATCAAAGATATTATACAATTATAGCAGCACAATAACAATACAATATTAAAAAATATTTACAAGTTATGTAAACCCATTTTGCGCGTAAGAATGGGCCGGGTGCGGGACTTGCAATTGGCTTTGCAGGAGGGTATACTCGGGAAGTATTTAAAAACCCAATTCTGCCAAAGGATGATGAAATATGGATAACTTCAGCACCGGCACTCCGTTTAACGGAGCAGTTACCGGAATTGCCAGCTTTGCCAAGTGCCCCATCTGCATGGATATCCGCAACGTGAAGGCGGATATTGCCGTGATCGGGGCTCCGTTTGATATTGCGCTGCAGGGCCGCACCGGCTCACGCCTGGGGCCGCGGGGCATCCGCCTGGGTTCCACCCGGTTTCGGTTTAAATCCGGCGGCAGCTATGATCCCGAGCGGGACGACACCTACCTGGATACCGACCGCTGGACGGTGGTGGACTGCGGCGACGTGGACTATGTGCCCGGCGACTGGGACACCACGTTCCATAACCTTGCCGAGGCCGTGCGCATCTTAACCAGCCAGGGCGTGATGCCGGTGATCCTGGGCGGTGACCACTCCGTTACCTATCCGGCACTTATTGGCATGGAGCCCGCAGGAAACTTTGACATTATTCACATTGATGCCCACCTGGACTGGACGGCCAGCGTGGCCGGACAGACTCGCAGCAACGGTTCCCCCATGCGCAACGCGGCTGCGCTGCCCTATGTGGGAAGGATCCTTCATTTGGGCATTCGCGGCATTGGCAGCAGCGGCCCCTCCGATTTTGCAGATGCCCGCGCCAACGGCGACAAGATCTATTCCGTAAAGCAGACCCGCAGCCTGGGTATGGAGAAAATCCTGGCCGATCTGCCCAAGGGCGGCAATGTGTATGTGAGTTTTGATATCGACGGCATGGATGCCGCCATTGCGCCGGCCACCGGCTCGCCTATGTTTGGCGGTTTTAACTACGAGGAAATGAACGACATGCTGGAGGCAATCGCCGAGCACTGCAATGTGATCGGCTGCGACATGGTGGAAGTATCGCCGCCCTATGACGAGCTGGGCGGAAACACCGGCTATCTGGCAGCCCGACTGGTGGCGGATCTGCTGGGCTTTGCCACCAAAGCGCGTGAAAAGCGCGGGGAAAAATAAAACGAAGAGGTATTCTCATGGAACTGAACCGAAGTTATGCCGAATTTGCGGCAGAAAAAGCCATTGAAGTGCTGAAGATCGACAGCCCCTCCGGCTTTACCCGGCGGGTGAGCCAGTGGGTGGCGCAGGAGTTTGCTGCCCTTGGCTGCCGCACCATCATTACCAACAAGGGCGCTGTGCTGGTGGACTTTGGCCCGGATTACCGGGACGGGGATGCCCTGCTGCTGGAAGCCCATGCCGATACTCTGGGCGCCATCGTTGCTGAAGTGAAGGGCAACGGCCGCCTGCGGCTGAGCAACATCGGCGGCCTTACCGCCGCCAACACCGAAACGGAAAACGTGCGCATCTATGCCCGTGACGGGCGGGTGTATGAGGGAACCATTCAGCTGATGAATCCTTCGCTGCATGTGAACCGGGAGTTTTCCTCCACCGAACGCAGCTGGAACACCGTGGAAGTGGTGATCGACGAGCCGGTGAACAGCGCCGAGGATGTGAAAAAGCTGGGAATCAATGTGGGGGATTTTGTGTGCCCCGATCCCCGGGCACATATCACACCCAGCGGCTATATCAAAAGCCGGTACCTGGACGATAAGCTCTCCGTGGGCATTCTGCTGGGCTTTGCCAAATACCTGCAGGACAATGCCATCACGCTGCCCCGCAGGACCTATGCCCTGATCACGGTGTATGAGGAAGTGGGCCACGGCGGCTCCACCTCCATTCCCGCCGGGGTCACCGAGGCCATCAGCGTGGATATGGGATGCGTGGGCGAAGGCCTGCAGTGCACGGAGCACCAGGTCTCCATCTGCGCCAAGGACAGCGGTGGCCCCTATGACTATGATGTGACCGACCGGCTGGTGAAGGCTGCCATCCGCGAGGGGGCAGACTATGCCATAGATATTTACCCCTTCTATGGTTCGGATGTGGAGGCAACGCTGACGGCCGGCTACGATGTGCGCCACGGGCTGATCGGCGCGGGCGTGTTTGCCAGCCACGGCTATGAGCGCAGCCACATCGACGGCGTGTGGTCCGCACTGAAGGTGCTGAAGGGCTATCTGGACGTATAAGTACATAAAAACAAAACGGCAGTGTTTCCCGGGCGGGAAGCACTGCCGTTATTCTTTTCGATATCTGTCTCAGGGAGCGGGCGGCGCATACTTCAGGTACACGGTGCCGCTGGCGGAGGTGATGGTAAAGCCGGAGAGGTAGGTGATCACGGAGCTGCTGTAGTTGCCAAAGGGATACACCGAGGTGCGGTTGCCCTTGGCCCAGAACTGCAATGTGCCGGTAACGGATTCCGTTTCGCAGCTGGCAGAGGTGCCGGTATACTCCAGGGTGTCGTAATTCACATCGTATTCGCCTTTGTTCACAACGCCTGTGGCGGAAAACTCCAGCAAAAGGCTGTCCTTATGGTCGGGGTCGTTGGCGGCAATGTATTCCGGCCGCAGCTGCAGGCCGTAGCTGATCTGCACGGAATTCACGGTTTCGCCGTTGTTGGCTTTTACGGCACCGGCAAATTCGTGGTATTCAAAATAGTTGTAGAGGTTATCCGGGGTGATCTTTACTTCCAGGATCTGGTTATAGATATCGTCCTGCTGCTGTGCCTCCTGCGAGGTGAAAGAGGAAGCAGGCTTGCTGGAGGAACTGTTCTTCTTTTTGCCGCAGCCGGCCAGCCCAAGCAGCAGAAGGGCACAAAGAACAAAGGCAAGGATTCGTTTCATGGCAGTTAACTCCTTTCCGGCAGGGCCGGAACCGGGATGAGATGGGGCGGAGATATGTTCAGACCAGCGGGTGGGAAAGATAAGCTTCGCCCGTGGAGACGTCCTTCCAGGTAAAGCCGGTTTCGTCCCAGATCATGTAGCTGTGGGGGCTGTTTTCCTTGGGAATGGAAACGGAGCCCGGGTTCAGGTACAGAAAGCCTTCGTGCTGGCGGCAGGCGGGAACATGGGTGTGGCCGCACAGAAGGATTCCACCGCCGTTGAAGGCAGGGGGGTTCTCTTCGCCAAATAGGTGGCCGTGGGTGGCAAATACTTCAACGCTGCCGTTTTTTACTACGCAGGAATCGGCCATGATGGGGAAAGTGAGCACCATCTGGTCCACTTCGGCATCGCAGTTGCCGCGCACAGCCGTGATGGGCAGGGTGCACTCGTTCAGCAGAGCGGTTACCTGCTTGGTGTTGTATTCCTCGGGCAGGTCGTTGCGGGGGCCGTGGTACAGTTCGTCGCCCAGCAGCAGAAGAGCATCGGGCTGTTCAGCCTGAATGCGCTGGAACAGCTGGCGGCAGTATTTGGCTGACCCGTGCAGGTCAGAAGCGATGAGATATTTCATGGTGTACTCCTGAAAACGATTCATTTTTCATCAGTTTACCATAGATACGCTGCCTTTTCCAGCAGTATTTGCGCTGCGGAGGAGGGGGCGGAAAAAAGAAAGGCTCCATCCGCCAAGTTGGCGGATGGAGCTGTTTTCAGTTCAGTTAGGGAATCAGCCGTTGAAACGACCCATGCACTTTGCTGCTTCTGCAACCATGTTCTCGATGATGGCTTTAACAGGCAGAACATCGTGGATCAGGCCAACGCTCTCGCCGATGGTGAGGATGCCTTCTTCCAGATCGCCGGTATCGAATGCGTGCTTCATGTGAGCTGCATTCTGCAGACCGAAAACTTCCTGCAGGGTGCCGCCGTTGTCTTCCAGCTCGCGGATCTTGATAGCAAGGCCGCGCTTGAGCATACGAGCGGTGTTGGTGAACTTACGGGTGACCAGGATGGTGTCCATCTCGGTTGCGGTCTCAGCAACGTTCTGCTTCAGTTCCATGCAGGCAGGAGCTTCCTCGGAAAGGAAGAAACGGGTACCAACGGTTGCGCCTTCGCAGCCCATGCAGAATGCTGCTGCCAGACCACGGCCGTCTGCAACGCCGCCGCATGCAACAACAGGAATGCTGAGTGCGTCAACAGCTGCAGGCCACAGGACCATGGAGCTGATGTCGTTTTCGCCGATGTGGCCGCCAGCTTCGCAGCCGTCGATGATAACTGCATCGCAGCCGATCTTCTCAGCCTTCTTGGCGTGCTTAACGGTGGTGCACTTGTGGATGACCTTCAGGCCGCCAGCCTTGATCTGCTCCATGTACTTTTCGGGAGCACGGCCGGAAGTCTCAAGAACCTTGATACCTTCTTCGATGCATACTTCGATGAAGCCGGGGTAGTCGAACTGGCCCAGAGAGGGGAGCAGAGTGAGGTTGACTGCGAAGGGCTTATCGGTGAGAGCCTTGCACTTCTTCAGCTCGGCACGCAGCTCTTCCTTGTCATGGAAGCCGGAGGTAGCCATAACGCCAAGGCCGCCTGCGTTGGAAACAGCAGCAACCAGCTCAGCGGTGGTGAGGCCCTGCATTGCACCCAGAAGGATGGGGTACTCGATGCCGAGCATTTCGGTAATCTTGGTTTCAAACTTTGCCATGATGATTCTCCTTTTTATTTAATTATTTTTATAAACATATTTTACTGCGGCAGCGTTTCTGCCGCAAGGGGATCACGCAAACAGAGCCCAGAATCCAAACGCTGTGAGAACAGCAGCAATTGCAATGCTTACTACAGAAACCTTAAGCTGGGCAACGGTAAGCTTCTGGTGCTCAGATTCGTCCGGGCACAAAGTGATTGCCAGGGAGCCGATAGCGCCAAAGGGGGAGGTGGCAGCTGCGGTGCAGCCCATGCAGATGGAAACTGCCATGACTTCGGTGGGAAGACCGATCTTAACCGCAACCGGAATGGCCATGGAGCACAGCAGAGGAAAGGCCATGGAAATGGCACCCGAGAAGCAGCTGAGGATACCGCCCAGCACACACAGCATGGCGGGAATGAGGAACAGGGGCAGGGAGCTGGCGATCCAGGTGGCAACAGCGTCGGTAACACCGGATTTGGCCATAAGCGAAAGCAGCATGCTCATGCCGCCGACCATGGTGTAAACCGACCAGGGAACACCGGTAAGAATGGCGGCTTTCATATCTGCCAGGTTCATCAGCATGCACACCACAATAAAGATGGCGGAAAGGAGCTGAATATCCAGATGGGAGCTGAGATAAGTGACCAGCGAACCATGGGAGAAGATCTTGAGGAACTGGGGACCAAGGGTGAAGAAAAAGAACACCAGCATTACAATAAAGGTCTTCTTCTGCACCGGGTTAAAGGGGGCCGGCTTTTCGATGACAACATTGCCGCCGCGGGTGTGAAAGCCCTTGTAAATGAGGCAGAACAGCACGGTAAGGATCAGACTCAGGACCGTCATGGCATAGAAGAGGCTCATGGTAACGGCATCGGGCAGCTCGAAGTAGCTGGAGAGAATGCCCTTGGCAATTACGCCGTAGCCGGACCAAACGGCCAGTGAGCCGGCGGTTGCACCAAACACAACAGGAACGACCACACAGATGGCAGGCAGACCAACGGAAAGGCCAATGGGGAAGCAGATGGTGCCGGTGAGAATGGTGGTGGTTGTGATGCCGGTGCCGACGGCGCCGATCACCCAGCTGACAAGCCAGAACACCATGGGCAGGGCCCACACCTGGCGGCGGAAGATATACAGCACTTCTTTGGATATTTTTTCCATAGTGCCGTTCATGCGGGGGAAGCTGAAGAACATCGGAATGGTGATCACACCGAAGATGGACCTTACCGGCCACAGATCAATGATGCCATAGATGGACATATTCAGGCAAAAGCTGCCGATCAGGTAGGCAAAGGACATAGCCACCAGACCAATATTCACCTTGTAGCGGTAGTTCAGAAAGATGGAAATGACCAGCGCAAGAACAAACAAAGCCGTAAGAAGGGGAATGGACATAAGAAACAAATCCTTTTCTGTAGTATTTTGAAGGGAAAATGGGCAGAAAAGAATGCAGAACACTGCAATCCTATTATCTACAAATTATCAAAGTAACTATAGCTTTTCCCGGCACTATGTTCAACATAAGAACAGACGAAAAGGCTTTTAAGGGAATTCACCATTTTTAGACGTTTTGTCTAAAAATCCAAAGGGCATTACATGGGCACGCAAACATCTACCCATGCCCGGGAACCGGAAAGCTCTGCCAGTTCGGCCGGCGTAAGGCGAACGGCGCTGTTGTCGCTGCCGCAGGCGGGATAGACGATATCAAAACGCTGCAGGGATTCGTCCAGGTAAACTTCCACCGTTTCGTTAATGCCAAAGGGGCAGACACCGCCCACATCGTGGCCGATCATATTATGCACCTGGTCGTAAGTGAGCATTTTGGCCTTAAAACCAAAACGGCTCTTGAATTTGCCGCTGTTCACTTTCACATCCCCGGCACACACCACCAT
>JAKSSN010000045.1 GCA_024403095.1 Oscillospiraceae bacterium | reverse complement strand
TTTTTAATGCAAAGGAAGCATTCATCGAAGAGGGGGATGCGGAGGCATTCTTTCCTGCACAGAAAACGATGCAGCGCTCGCCGGGAGCCAAAACAAGCGACGAAAACTGCCACTTTTTGGGAACGGAAGGATCGTTTGAAAGCCAGCACCCCTCCAAATCGCAGGGGTCGCTGCCGGTGTTGAATAATTCGATCCAATCCGGGAAAGTACCCTGTTCATCCGTGAGAACCGTTTTATTGGCACTCATTACTTCAGAGATCCGTACAGAAATATCAGGGTCCGGAACCGGTGAGGGTGCGGGAACGGGAGTTACTGCGGGAGTTTCCGGCTCCTGGCCGCAGCCACAGAGAAGAAACAGAATAAGAATGAATGAAAAGAAAAGAGAAAGTCTTTTTTTCATGAATTTCCTCAAAATTTCAGCATAAGTGATCAAGGGGATAAAAACCCATATTAACCTTTTCAGTATAGTTGAAAAATAAGGAGAAAGCAACAGAAAAAGAGGCCGCATTCCGGTTGGAATGCGGCCAGAAAACATATCAGGCGTTGATGGCGTTCAGCAGAGCATCCGTGCGATCCGTGCGCTCCCACTTTACGCCAAGGTCCTCACGGCCCATATGGCCATAAGCGGCCAGCTGGCGGTAGATCGGGCGGCGAAGATCCAGGTCGCGGATGATAGCAGTAGGACGCAGGTCGAACACTTTATTTACCGCTTCAGCAAGCACATCGTCGGCATACTTGCCGGTGCCAAAGGTCTGAACCAGTACGGAAACGGGGTTGGCAACACCAATGGCATAGGCAAGCTGTACCTGGCAGCGCTGTGCGAGCCCGGCAGCAACCACATTCTTTGCAACGTAGCGTGCGGCATAGGCAGCACTGCGGTCAACCTTGGTGGGGTCTTTGCCGGAGAAAGCACCGCCGCCGTGGGGAGCGCTTCCGCCGTAGGTGTCAACGATGATCTTGCGGCCGGTAAGACCGGAATCTCCCTGAGGACCGCCAATCACGAAACGACCGGTGGGGTTCACATAGATCTTGGTGTTTTCATCCAGAAAAGCAGCGGGGATCACAGGGCGGATAACAAGCTCAATCATGTCCTTGCGGATCTGCTCCAACTCAGCCTCGGGAGCATGCTGGGTGGAAATAACAACGGCGTCAACACGAACCGGATGATTCTGCTCGTCGTATTCTACTGTGACCTGGCTCTTACCGTCGGGACGGAGGTAGTCCACAAGTCCCTGCTTACGGACCTCGGTGAGCCGCATTGCCAGCTTGTGAGAAAGGGAAATGGCCATGGGCATCAGTTCCGGGGTCTCGTCACAGGCATAGCCAAACATCATGCCCTGGTCGCCGGCGCCGTTCTGCAGCTCAGGGTCCTCGCCATTTTTAGTTTCCAGAGCTTTGTCAACGCCCATAGCGATATCGCCGCTCTGCTCGTCGATGTTGGTAATGATACCGCAGGTATCGCAGTCAAAACCATACTTGGCGCGGTCATAGCCAATGTCACGGATGACCTCACGGGTGATTTTGGGGATATCTACATAGCAGCTGGTGCTGATCTCGCCCATGATGTGAACAAGACCGGTGGAGACCGTGGTTTCGCAGGCAACGCGGCCCATGGGGTCCTGGGAGAGAATGGCATCCAGAACAGCGTCAGAAATCTGATCGCAGATCTTGTCGGGATGCCCTTCGGTAACGGATTCGGATGTAAACAGATAGTGGCTCATTGAGGCCCTCCTAAAAGAAAAATTAGCAACAAAAAAACACCCCGCGGAAAGACGGAGTGCTGAAATAGCGAGCTCGCGTCCTCATCTTTCGTTTTCTCCGCCGGATTTGGCACCTTGCATTGCAGGTTGCCGGGTTTCACAGGGCCGTTCCCTCCACCACTCTTGATAAGGCGTGTTTGATTGTCGACTGGTATTATAGCACAGGAAATGAGCCTGTCAAGCGGATACAAAAAGAAAAACGGGAAGACCGAAGTCTTCCCGTTTCCGGACTTAGTATTAGTATGAAGGATCAGATCTTCATGCAGACGTCCCATGCGCGCCAGATAGCGGTACGCAGGTTACCGATGGCAACACAGTCGCCAACACGGTGGACGTTCTTAGCCTTTTCGCCAACAGGAGCGGGAACAAAGCCGATGCCGTTAACGATGTTGTCGTATTCCACTTCGGTAACGGTCTTGCCGTCTTTGCTGCGGATTACGATGGTGTTTTCCTTGATCTGAGCGATAGAGGACTCAAGATAGATGGGAACCTTCTTGAAGACCAGCATTTCACGCAGGAAGGAAGCGTTTGCAAGGCAGACGTTCTGTGCGGGGACGAGGTCTCTTGCATATTCAACGATCAGAGGATGCTTGCCCTGCAGAACCATTTCGTATGCGGCTTCGCAAGCAGACTGACCGCCGCCGAAGAAGACGATCTTATCGCCCACGGGAACCTTGTCGCGGAGCAGTTCGGTGAAGGTGAGGCACTTCTCAAAGTTGGGCATTGCCATCTTTCTGGGAACAGCACCGGTGGCAACGATGATCTCGTCATAGCCGCGGAGGACGCCAAGGTCATTGGTCTCGGAATTGAAACGGATATCAATGCCGGCCTTCTTAACTTCGCGCTCATACCACTTGATGAGTTCCTTATCGTTCTCTTTGAAGCTCATTGCGGATGCAGTGAGGAACAGACCACCGACCTTGTCGGTCTTTTCGAACACGGTGGGGATGTGTCCGCGCTTCTTCAGAACCAGGGCGCATTCCATACCGCCGATACCGGCACCAATGATAGCAACCTTCTTGGGAGCCTTGGTGGGAACGATCTTGTAGCGGTTATGCTGCATGGTGGGCGGGTTCAGTGCGCAGCGGCCAAGGTGCAGAGAATCTTCCAGAGACTGGATGTTTGCGGTGCCCTTGTACTTTGCAAAGTTGAAGCAGCCGTTGTGGCAGCGGATGCAGGGACGAATTTCTTCGTGGCGGCCTTCGCGGATCTTGGTGATCCAGTCGGGGTCGCAGAGGTTCTGACGAGCAATTGCAACTGCATCCAGTTTGCCGGCAGCGATCTCTTCTGCAGCAACCACAGGATCCATACGGCCTGCGCATACAACAGGAATCGTGCAGAAGTTCTTGATGTGCTCAACATCCTTCAGGTTGCAGTTATCGGGCATGTACTGAGGCGGATGTGCCCAGTACCAGGAGTCGTAAGTACCGTTGTCGCAGTTGAGCATGTCGTAACCGGCATCCTGCAGCAGCTTGACAGCCTTTTCGGATTCAGCCATATCACGGCCGAACTCGGGAACGAATTCTTCCTCGCCGGGAACAATACCCTGGCCCCAGCCCTTCATCTTGGAAACGACGGAGTAACGCAGGGAAACAGGGAAGTCTTCACCAGCCTGAGCCTTGATGCTCTTAACGATCTCGCAAGGCAGACGATAGCGGTTTTCGAAGGATCCGCCGTACTCGTCGGTACGGTAGTTCATGTTGGCAATGGTGAACTGGTCGATGTTGTAGCCTTCGTGTACAGCATGGATCTCAACACCATCAACACCGGCATCACGCAGCTTCTTTGCGGTCTTGCCGAATGCATCGATCATTTCATGGAGCTCTTCCACCGTGAAGGGACGGGACTTAACATCCTCTGCCCAGCGGTTGGGAGTTGCAGAAGCGGAAGCGGTGCAGTAGCTTACGTCGCAAACGGGCTTACCGAGCTTGCCGAGAGTGGGGTTCTTGAGCATTGCGACCATCCAGGGCGTAACTGCCATGGAACGGCCAAAACCACCTGCGAGCTGAATGAACAGCTTAGCACCGGTCTTGTGGAACTCTTCCATGAAGGGCTTGAGTTCCTTGAACATTCTGTCGTTCTGGTAGAGCCAGCGGCCGAACATGGTGTCGCGGACACACTGCATACCGGGAAGGATCAGACCAACGCCGTCCTGAGCGCGCTGGAGAAGGAAATGTGCAGCTTCCTTATCGAAGTGGCAGGGTTCCAGCCAGCCAAAGAGGGAAGTGCCGCCCATGGAGCACTGAACAATGCGGTTCTTGACTTCAACATTGCCAACCTTCCACGGGGTAAATAAGGCATTATACTTTTCGTCCATAATGATTACCCTTTCTATAATTATAGTTGTATAAACTACGACTGCTAATTAAAAGTATAACATAGTCATTCCTATTCTGCAACCAACTATTTCTCAAAATATGTGCGCAGATTGTAACAAAATCACGGTTTTGTTACAATAATTAAAAGGGAAATGTGCGATTTTTGAAAATCAGAAAGAGAGCTGCGGAAAAGAAAAACCGTATGCCGAATCCAATTCGGCATACGGCTGCAGTATTATTTTATCTGGGCGGCGCTTCCGCCAAGAGAGACCTCTCCGCCCGCTGATTTTGCGCGTGCATTGGGCTCCAGAGTAAGGGCAGGAAGACCATCGTCCTCTTCTGCTTTAGCACCCAGACCAAAGTCTTTTGCGGCGCTTGTATTTTCCCGGTCCATCATGCGCGTCATGGCACCTAACTCGGTTTCAATATCCAGCACATCGGATTTGTACAGCTCATCCAGCTGGCGCTCAAATCCGTTCACAATGCTGTCCATGGAGTCTTCAATGGTCTTTTTGCTGGAAGCGATATTTTCCCCGTCAAGCCCCGTCTTTTCCAACTTGGCATAGGATTCCAGCAGCTTAAGCGTGGTGGGCAGGTAGTAGCTGAGAAAACGGCTGATCTTACTGCGCTTTTCAGGGGATTCTTCTACGGTAAGAAAGATCTTTCGGGTGATATCTTCCAGGCGGTAGATCTTTCGGGTCATTTCCGGCTGGGCAATACGGTCGTTCACATCCCGGATCTGAGAGATGATGGAAGTGTAATAGTTCACTTCCTGCTCGGCAGCTTCGGCTTCGGAGGCGGCTTTTTCTTTTGCCATAGCAGCATCCCGGGCCTTCTGAAGTTCTTCGTCGGCTTCGCTGCTGGCGAACAGGTAGCCGAGCTCTTCGTTGATATAAGCGCCGGCACCAAAGTAGCCCTTTTCCAGCATTTTCTGCAGGTCGCGCTTCACCTGCTTTTCTTTGCGTCCCATTTTCTTTGCCAGGGTGGCAATGTGAATTGCGGGGTTTGCCCCAATGGCGGCGCGGTAGCGGGTGTAGCGCTTTTCTGCATTGCGGATTCCAACTCCGCCGGCTATCATGCCTGCACCGCTGGCGACCCACGCAAGATAAGAAAGAAATTCAAGCACGCCATAGGAATCTGTGAGAAGGAGCAGACCCAGTCCTGCAACGATGGAGCCGGCAATGAACAGGGCGCGAGGAGCTTTGCTGCTCTTGGGAGATTCGGTAAAGCTGCCAACGGTACTGCGAACTTTCTGTGCGGCAGGAGAAGAGCTTTCCCGCTGCACCCGGTCGCTGGTACGGCGTACCGTCCGTTCGGTTCCAAGGGACGGGGCACCGGCGGTGTTTTTCTTATCCGGGGCAAAAAGCTTGATGAACAGCCAGGGCAAAGCAATCGGCCAGGCACCGCCAAACAGAAGCAGCGCAATCAGCGCCCAGCTCAGCCAACTGTCGTTATTCTTTTTTGGAGGGGGCGGGGTAGTGCGATGAGTCCCATCAGGGGGATAGCGGTAGTTGTATTCCATATATTTCACCAGCAGTTCGTAATATAATAGAAAAATTCAGGAAAAAAGCAGAGATCACCGGCTTTGGGGCAGATACAGAGCTTTTCGGAATGCCTGTATTATACCGCAGGAAATAGGGAAAGAAAAGGAATAAATCGGAACAAAAGCATCCCGATAGGTGGGGAAAAGAGAAAAATAAAAGGCCTTTTCTTCCTTCCTGCAGAAAAACAGCTTACTGTTTTCGTGCAACGGTATATTCGTTGCCGTCCCGCCAGTAGGGGCAGCGCCGGTTGGGGTGCTGAAGAATGCGGGCATACTGATCTTCGTCCAGCATGCGGGTGCAGTAGTATTCATCAAATTCTTCGTCGTATTCATTATACCAGCAGTTTTCACAGTCCATGGTATTTTTCTCCTTCAGTTGCTGCTAAAGTCATAGGTGCGGTATTGAATTGCTTCCGCAAGGTGCTCTGCCTGAATGCCGGGGCTGCCGGCAAGGTCGGCAATCGTGCGTGCCACACGCAGAATACGGTCGTAGCTGCGGGCGGAAAGCCCCATGGCGTCGAAGGCGGAATGCATCAGCTCTTCGCAGTCCGGGTCAAGTGCACAGTATTCGCGAATTTCCCGCGGCCCTATGTGGGCATTTCGCAAGGTTGAATCGGCACCGTAACGGCTGGCTTGAATCCGGCGGGCAAGATTCACTCTTTCTTTAATGGCAGAGCTGGACTCAGACGGGGTTCGGCTTTTCAGTTCGGAAAAGTCCAGCGCAGGAACTTCCACGATCAGATCGATCCGATCCAGAAGCGGACCGCTGATTCGGCTCTGGTAGCGGCGAACATCCGCTTCCGAGCATCGGCAGCGCCCGCCTGGCTGCCCGTAATAGCCGCAGCGGCACGGGTTCATGGCACAAACCAGCATGATCCGGCTGGGAAAGGTGACTGTGCCGGAAACACGGGAGACGGTTATTTCACCATCTTCCAGCGGCTGACGAAGAACTTCCAGAACATCATTGCGGAATTCAGGCAGTTCATCCAGAAACAAAACCCCATTATGGGCTAAACTGATTTCGCCGGGATGGGGGATCGCCCCTCCGCCGGAGAGGCCGACACTGCTGATGGTGTGATGCGGGGAACGGAACGGGCGGGTATAGATGATGGGGGTGGAGCGGGAGGTCAACCCGGCAACCGAATGAATCTCCGTGGTCTCAATGATCTCACCGCGCGTCATGTCCGGAAGAATGCCGGGCAGGCGCCGAGCCATCATGGACTTACCCGAGCCGGGAGGGCCGACAATAAGAATATTGTGGGCACCTGCTGCAGCAATTTCAAAGGCGCGGCGAACATTCTCCTGTCCCTTTACATCGGAAAAATCCGGAACCTCCGCTGCAAAGTCAGAAAAAACAGGCTCCTGGGCAGGGGTGATCAGAGGCTTTCCCGTAAGGTGAGCGAGAAGCTGAGAAACACTGCTGACCGGGTACACGGTAATGCCGTCAGCAAAAGCTGCTTCCGCTGCATTTTCGGTGGGAACAAACAGATTTTTTACTCCGCTGCGCATAGCAGCGATTGCCATGGGAAGGATGCCGGAAACCGGCCGAAGTTCTCCGGTAAGTGAAAGCTCCCCAATAAAAGCGCAGTCTTCTGCCGGGGAATGAATATCGCCGGAAGCGGCAAGGATGCCCACCAGAATGGGCAGGTCATAGATTGTACCGGCTTTCTTCATGTGAGCGGGAGCAAGGTTGATTGTCAGGCGGCTGACCGGGAATTTAAAGCCATTATTCTTGATGGCAGCCCTTACGCGTTCACGGGCCTCTTTTACGGCGGTATCTGCCAAACCTACAATATCAAATGAGGGTAAACCGTTCGAAATATTCACTTCAACGCTGACATCAAAGCCGCCAACGCCTGTAACACCAAAGCTGCGTATCTTGGAAAACACGATACTTTCTCCTGTCTGTTTTTTCTTTATTGTATCATTAACGATTTCACTGTCAATTGGAAAGTCTGCCGAGAGCCGGCAAGCTTGAAAAGCAGGGGGGTATGTGATAAATTAAGAGCCAATCAGCAGTGCGGAAAAGGAGGAAGGCTCATCTTGCAAAAATACAGATCCACAGGGCGTGCAGTAAGGTTTTTATCTGCGCTGGCTTTTCTTTCCTGCATGGGAATCCTTCTGCTGATGCTCTGCTTTGTGCACATGGAAGAACGAAAACCGGTGAGTCAGAGCCTCCGGACCGATTATTCGGAAATGGCAGAGGATGCGGTGCAGAACCTGAAAAGTGAAGCATTGACAGGCTTTGCGGACATACCCGTGCATTATCGTTTGCCGGAAAATGCAATAAAAGGGAATGTGCCCAAAGAAGCAAATTATGGCGTGACCAGCGACCCTAAAGTGATCACGGAGCTGCTGCAGCGTGCAGCTCCTCTTCTGGAAGAACAACATACCGTTTGGTCGGAAGATACCGTGCTTTTGGAAGGGACGGATATACACTACTACTACGATGAAACGATCCTGGTTCTGTGCTGGAAAGAGTTGTGCGGAGATCAGGTGTGTACCTTTGCGGAAGTGAAGATCGCAGATGGAAGCCAGCTTAGAAGAAAGCTTGCAGATAATGAGTATGGCGCGGATTCCCGATACCTTGCAAGCACGATGGCAGAAGAAGTGAACGCGGTCGTTGCGATCAATGGCGATTTTTATGCATTCCGCAACAAAGGAATCAGCGTATATGGCAGAAAGGTCTATCGCTTTAATCCGGAAAACGTGGAAAGCTGCTTTTTTACTGCCTCCGGAGATATGCTGTTTGCCCACCGGAATGAGTTTGAAGATGTTGCTGCCGCAGAGAGATTTGTGGCAGAGAATGATATAAAGTTCAGTGTTGCCTTTGGCCCAATCCTTGTGGAAAATGGAGTGCTTCAGGTGAGCGGATACGCACAGTACCGCCTGGGAGAACCGAACGAATTCCACTACCGTTCAGCCATCGGGCAAACGGGCGAACGTCACTACCTGTTGGCCACTTCCGGAACAGAAGGCAGAATTGGCAAAGTTGGAACAATTGCTCAGATGGCAAAAGTAATGCAGGAGAAAGGCTGTGTTCAGGCTTATGCGCTGGATGGCGGCCAGACGGCGGAAATCGTGATGAATCACGAGCCGGTCAATGAAATTGCCCATGGCTCTGAACGTACCATGAGCGATATTATCTGGTTTGGAACAGCGCTTCCCGAAAACAGATGAGGCTGAGAAAGGAGAAAAACAGGTTTCATGGAGCATAAAATCAATAAGCTTTTTGCTGCTGCGGCCGTGATTTTTTTCCTTTTCGCTTTGTTTCTTTGCAGTTTCGGGCTTCGGACCGGAATGGTCTATGCCAAAACAGAAGGGAAACCGGAAGAGGCAGTGGATGCCTTTTTTAAAGCCCTGACGGAGGAACCACACGGAAATCCATACCAATATCTGGCCGACTGCAGCGGTCTGGGGCTGGACGGAGATCTTTCTGACCGGGCAGGACAGCTGCTGGCCGAAGCGGTGCGGCAAAGTATTCGCTATACGCCGTTAGGACCATGCAGGGAAAAGCACTGGCATGCAGAACAAACGATTGAACTTTCTTATTTTAATACCCGGAAAATGCAGGAAGACCTTAAACGCTGTGTGCAGGAAAAAGTGAAAACAGCCGCCAAAAACAGAGACCCAAGAGAAGTATATGACGAAGCATATAATTACAAAGAATCGTTCATAGAAGAAATCTATCTTAGCTCCCTGCAGCAGGTCCTGAAGGATCCGGAGCTGTACACGGAAACGGATGAGCTGACGATATCTCTGGAATACAGAGAGAACTCGGGCTGGCAGATCCTTGCCGATGAGGCCTTAATTCAGGCGCTGAATGGGAAACTGCTGTAAATTTTATAATCAAAAAACAGAAAGGAGCATTATGACGGATCCGGCAATCATTTTTAATGGAACTGCAATTTACTGGAGCACCATGGTCATTATGTCCGGCGCACTGTCAGCACTGTTCCTTACTGCTTTTCTGTATCGCAGCATGGGGGGAGAGACCCTTACAGTTTCCGTTTCGGGTGCATTTGCTGCTGTGCTGGCGGTCGCAGGTTCAAAAGCCTGCCGGTGGCTCTGCCAGCCGGAAAAAATGCTGTGGAGCCTTTTTGCGCTGGAGGGAGTATCTTCCGGGGCATATTCCATGGTGGGGCTGCTGCTTGGGTGGATCCTTGCGATCGGCCTTGCTGCATTCATACTCCGAAGGACCTATCGGCAAACGATGGACCTTTACGACAGTTATGCGCCGGCAATGGCTCTGCTGGCGGCAATTATTCGGCTCAGCCTGTTTTTCAGCTCTGCAGACCGGGGACGTTATGAGATCCGCAAGCCCATGTTCCAGAAGCTCCCCTTTGCCGTTCGTATCGGGGAGGGAAGATTTGTTCTGGCGACTTTTTTTCTGCAATTTCTGGTGCTGTGCCTGCTGTTGGCCCTGCTTTTGGTATTGTTTTTTGTGCTGCAGGAAAAACGAAGCCCGGGAATGATGTTCGTTTTCTTTCTGCAATGTTATGCCTCTTCCGATTTCCTGCTGGAAAGCACAAGGAACGATGCGGCATTTTTGCCGTTTAACGGCTTTATCAGCTTCTCACAGGGTGTGGATGCAGTGGTGCTGGTTGCCCTGATGATCTATTTGCTGATGAACACCCCAAGGGGGCAAAGCGGCAGGCAGATGATGGTGTGTACCGGCTGGGTGCTTGCACTTGCCGGCGCAGGTATGTGTGAATATCTGGTGCAGCGCCATGCGGATCAGTGGCTCCTGTGCTATTTGGGCATGGCAGCTTTCCTGCTGGCGTTAACAGGGTTTAGCTTACGGCTTTATTCCTGGACATATAAAAAAGGACATAAACGAAAAAAAAGCAGAGCAGTTTAACTGCTCTGCTTTTTTTATCAGGGGAATCAGCCCTCTTTTTCGTCCTTTACGATGGCGATATGAAGCTCTTCCAGCTGCTTGGGTTCCACAGCGGAGGGAGCACCCATCATAATATCCTGGGCGTTTTTGTTCATCGGGAAAGCGATGACTTCGCGAATGCTGTCCTCACCGGCCAGCAGCATGACCATGCGGTCAACACCCGGAGCAATGCCTGCATGGGGAGGAGCACCGTAGCAGAATGCATTGTACATAGCGGGGAACTTTTTCTTTACATCTTCCTCGCCCAGACGTACCAGCTCAAAGGCCTTGATCATAATTTCCGGGTCGTGGTTACGAACAGCGCCGGAGGAAAGCTCAACACCATTGCATACCAGGTCGTACTGGTCGGCCATTATGGAGAGAGGATCGAGCTCGCCGCGTTCTGCCTTCAGCAGCACATCCAAACCGCCGCTGGGCATAGAGAACGGATTGTGGCAGAACTCCAGCTCACCGGATTCATCGCCCAGTTCATACATGGGGAAGTCAACGATCCAGCAGAATTCATAGCGCTCCTTGTCCATGTGGCCGGGGCAGTTGGCGCCAAATATTTTGATCATAACACCAACGGACTTCACGGCCAGGTCACCGCCGGCAACAAGAACCAGAGTGTTGGGATTCAGGGGCAGAACTTCTGCGATGGCATCACGAATCGGGGTGACAAACTTTGCGATACCACCGGCAATATCACCCTTTTCGTCAACCTTGAACCAGTAGCCCTTGCTGCCGCTCTGTACTTCGCAATCTGCAAGCAGCTTATCGATCTGTTTACGGGTAAGGCTGCAGTTGGAAATGTCAACAGCTTTTACCTTCTTGCCGCGCAGAGGCTCGAATTCGCTTTCAGCAAACAGAGCCGTCAGATCCTTTGCGGTAAGATCGATACGAAGGTCGGGCTTGTCACTGCCGTAGGTTTCAAGAGCGGTCAGGTAAGGAATGCGGCAGAAGGGAGCGGAAGAGGCAACATTATAGGTGCCGAACTTTGCAAAAATCGGAGGCAGAACATCTTCAATAACAGCAAAGACATCTTCCTGGGAGGCAAAGGACATTTCCATATCCATCTGGTAAAATTCACCGGGGCTGCGGTCGCCGCGGGCGTCTTCGTCGCGGAAGCAGGGGGCAATCTGGAAATAGCGGTCGAAGCCGGCAGTCATCAGCAGCTGCTTGAACTGCTGGG
>JAKSSN010000044.1 GCA_024403095.1 Oscillospiraceae bacterium | reverse complement strand
CGAGATGAGGCCCGCAGGCCCATGCAGATCCGCAACCGAGCGCAGCGAGGCACTTAGCGGATCGCAGAGGAGACGTGTCTCCGAACAAAGAAAAACTCCGATACCAAAAGGTATCGGAGTTTGGTGCGAGATGAGGCCCGCAGGCCCATGCAGATCCGCAACCGAGCGCAGCGAGGCACTTGGCGGATCGCAGAGGAGACTTGTCTCCGAACGGGAAGAGATAGTGACAGGAGACTTGAACCTTTGCTGCGGCAAAGGGCCACCTCGGGTTGCAAAGCCCCACCGGGGCTTTGCCAAGTGCCCTCGGGAGTTCAAGCCGCTAGCTGGACAGACATGAAAAAAACAGCCATCCCAACGGGATGACTGCTTTTTTGGTGCGAGAGAGGAGACTTGAACTCCCACGTCAGTTGACACACGCCCCTCAAACGTGCCTGTCTACCGGTTCCAGCACTCTCGCATATTTACGCGCCACATCTAAGGCATGGATGATTATAGCAGAAATCAATAGATTGTCAAGCACTAAAATAAGAATTATCAAAAAAGTTTTTCCTGCTCAGTTTTCAAAGTCGGAACTGTCTTTGGCCACCAGGTGCAGGAGCTTGTTGATCAAACAGGCATGCAGCAGCAGGGAGCGGTCGCTGCCGTCGTTAAAATGGATCTGAATAATGGGGTCACGCCCATCCGAGCGGGCGGTGATCGTGCCAGGGCCATAGCTTTTGTGGATCACAACGGCGCCGGGGAGGAAGTGGGCAGCTTCCAGCTGCAGCTCGGAATCAGTCTTTTTCTTACCTCCGGCAAGGAACGGCAGCAGGGGAGCCTTTTTCTTTGGCTCCTTCAGCTTGTTCAGCACAATAGCGGTGAAGGTGGAGAACATGGCGCGGTCAGAGAAGGTGAAAAGATACAGCTCGTTGCGTGCACGCGTCATGCCAACATAAAAGAGGCGGCATTCCTCTTCGTACTGGTCAGATTCGGGGCCGACCGAAGGCAGCAGCCCGTCGTACACGTCCGCCAGATACACCCGGTCGTATTCCAGGCCTTTGCTGGAATGAATGGTGGAGAGCACAAAACGGCTGTTCGGGTCCGAAGTGCCGCGGGCGACAATGTCCTTCAGCTCGTCTAAACGGCGCAGCAGGCCGTCCAGGTCTTTTTCCTGCCGGCCAAGTATTTCAAGGATCTGCATTTTGGAGCTGTCCATATCCCGGCTGGCAAGGTATTCCCCATAACCCATAAAGTTCACAATACGGTAGATGGCTTTGTCGGCACTTTCGGTGAACATATTTTTCATATGCGTGCGCATGGCGCGGCAATTGCGCGCCACATACATGCTGGTGCGATAGTCGTCTGCTATGTAATCGAGAATCGACCTGTCCTCGGGGCAGTTGGCAATCGCCCGTTCCATTTCTGCTTTAGTGAGCTTTAGGTCCAGCTTATAATACAGGCTGCGGAACAGCAGGCCGTTCGTCTGATCCCGGGCAAAATCAATGATCTCGCGGAGCTCACGGATGGTGCGATGGGTGAAAAACAGGCTGTCGACCTGGCGGCAGCGATACCCTGTGTTGGAGCGGTCCAGCAGATCAATCAGAGGAATGGCGGAGTCGTTATCGCGGTAGAGCACAGCGGTTTCGGTGGTGCAGTTTTGTGCCGTTTCTGCCAAAAGGCGGTACTGGGCATAGCGGCTGGCAACGGGAATCTCCTGAATAGGGCATGCCTCGCTGCGGTCGGCCGTCATATGCTTTTCGTGCCGGTCCTTGTTGCGGGCAATAAACCGGTCGGCTGCGGCAACGATCTCGGAGGTGGAACGGTAGTTTTTCTCCATAAGAAGGATGCTGGCACCGGGATACAGGCTGCCAAAGGAAACCAGCGCATCCGGGTAGGCAGCACGAAAGCCGTAAATACTCTGGTCCTCGTCACCAACCATAAACAGGTTGCCGCTGCGGGAGGCCAGCAGGCGGATGATGGTGTGCTGGATCTTGCTGGTGTCCTGGGCTTCGTCCACGCAGATATAGCGGTAGCGGCTGGTGAAATAATCCAGAATATCCGGGTAGCGGCGCAGAATGCGCAGCGCGTATACCATCTGGTCGTCGTAGTCCATCAGGCGGCTGTTTTTCAGGTAGGCCTCGTAGCGGGCATAAATATCGGGAAAATGGCGGATCTCTTTTTCAATCGCGTCGATCTCTTCTCGGCCAAGCATCATATTCTTCACATAAGTGATCTTGGCACGAATATTCTTCAGTTCCGCCTCGGTAGCATAGTCTTTGGCAACTTCGCGGT
Organism: Oscillospiraceae bacterium; assembly: GCA_024403095.1. GTDB lineage: Bacteria > Bacillota > Clostridia > Oscillospirales > Oscillospiraceae > Limivicinus. The sequence continues at coordinate 9,479 of JAKSSN010000044.1, read as the reverse complement.
AGATTCCGGCAAGGACGCCAATCACGGACTGGTCGTCGCTGAGCAGCTGAAATGCAGTGCTGCCGGTGGTGTTTTCATAGTGGCGGATGATGCGGGCAGATACTCCGTTGATGGTTCGGAATTCCAGCTGGGATGCGTATTCCGGGCCAAAGAAACTCTCAAAGCGGTCGCGCATGTCGCGGGTCGCGGCAACGGTATAGGTCATGGTGAGAATGCTCTTCGGTTCGATGCCGCGGCAGTATACCATGTTGCCCAAACGGGTCACCAGCACGGTGGTTTTTCCGCTGCCGGGCACGGCAAGCAGCAGGTTGTATCCGTCGATCGCCTGCACGGCGCGCTCCTGCTGAGCACTGAGGCGGAGCGCATATTTTTCTTTAAATTCAGCGTAATCCATAGGAAATTCTCCTTGCTATTCGGCAAAAAGCATAACCGATTGCTCCGCGTGATGTCAAGTGTGAAGGGGCATTGCAAGCACATCCCCCTTATGGTAGAATACGCAGGCAAAACCCGAAAAAAGGAGAATACCATGGAAAGTATCAGCCAGATCCTGGCAAATGAACTGAACTGGAAACAGGAATATATTGAAAACGTGATCACCCTTTTGGATGAGGGTAACACGATTCCCTTTATTGCCCGCTACCGCAAGGAAATGCACGGCACCATGGACGATACCCAGCTGCGTACGCTGGCAGACCGGCTGGAGTATCTGCGCTCGCTGCAGGACCGGCGTGACACGGTGAAAAAGACAATAGAAGAACAGGGAAAGCTGACAGAAGAGCTCAGCGCAGCCATTGATGCGGCACAAACACTTTCGGTGCTGGAAGATCTTTACCGCCCCTACAAGCCCAAGCGCCGTACGCGTGCTACCGTTGCCCGGGAAAAGGGTCTGGAACCCCTTGCACAGCTGCTGATGGCACAGCGCGCCGATACACCGGAGCCCGAGGCAGCTGCCGCGGACTACGTGAACCCGGAAAAAGACGTGAACACCGTGGAGGAAGCACTGGCTGGCGCCAGCGACATCATTGCCGAGCAGATCAGCGACGATGCGGAGATCCGCAGTATCCTGCGGGATTATATCGCCCGCAATGCTTCGCTGGTTTCCAAAGCAAACACCGAAGAGGACACCGTGTACCGCCTGTATTATGATTTCAGCCAGGCCTACAGCCGTGTTCAGGGCCACCAGGTGCTGGCAATCAACCGCGGCGAAAAGGAAGGATTCCTGAAAGCCGGCATGGAAGTGGACCGCGAAGGCGCCCTGCAGCGTGTGCGCCGCAAGGTGATCGTGCCCGGCAGCAAGGCAATGGCTTTTGTGCGTGCTGCGGCTGACGATGCTTATGACCGCCTGATCTGGCCTTCTATGGAGCGTGAGGCCCGTACGGCCCTCACCGATGCGGCCTGCGAAGGTGCTATTCACAACTTTGCCCTGAATCTCAAGCCGCTGCTGATGCAGCCGCCGGTGAAGGGTAGAGTGACCATGGGGCTGGATCCCGGATATGCCCACGGATGCAAGGTGGCAGTGATCGACGGCACCGGCAAGGTGCTGGATACCACGGTGGTTTATCCCACCTTCAGCGAGAACAAAAAACAGGAAGCGATCAGCCGCCTGTCGGTTCTGGTGAAAAAATATGGGGTAGAGCATCTGGCCATCGGCAACGGCACCGCATCCCGCGAGACGGAGGCCATGGCGGCAGAGATGATCCATAAGCTGGGGGGAAAGCTTTCCTATGCCATGGTGAATGAGGCCGGTGCTTCGGTTTATTCTGCATCCAAACTGGCAGCAGAAGAGTTCCCGGACTATGATGTGAACCTGCGTTCGGCCGTAAGCATTGCGCGCCGCCTGCAGGATCCGCTGGCGGAACTGGTGAAAATTGACCCCATGGCGATCGGTGTTGGACAGTACCAGCACGATATGCCCCAGGCTCGCCTGGAAGAAACGCTGAACGGTGTGGTGGAAGACTGCGTAAACTCCGTTGGTGTGGATATCAACACAGCGTCGCCCTCGCTGCTGCAGCGCGTTTCCGGCCTGACGAAGACCACAGCCAAGAATATTGTTACCTACCGGGAAGAAAATGGGGTGTTTACCTCCCGCAGCCAGATCAAAAAAGTGCCAAAGCTGGGGCCAAAGGCATTTGACCAGTGTGCGGGCTTCCTTCGTGTGCCCGAGAGCCGCCAGATCCTGGATAACACAGCGGTTCACCCGGAAAGCTATGAGGCTGCCAAAACTCTGCTGGAGGAATGCGGCTACACTATGACGGATGTGAAGAACAGCGCTTTGGCCGATATGCCGCAGAGGGTAAAAGCTAAGGGGATTGAAAAGCTTGCCGAGACCTGCGGGGTTGGTGTTCCCACGCTGAACGATATCATCTCTGAACTGATGAAGCCGGGCCGCGACCCGCGTGATGAGCTGCCCCCGGTGCTGCTTCGCAGCGATGTGCTCTCGGTCAGCGACCTCAAGCCCGGCATGAAGCTGCAGGGCACGGTACGCAATGTGATCGACTTTGGCGTGTTTGTGGACATCGGTGTGCACCAGGATGGTCTGGTACATATCTCCCAGATCTGCGACCGTTTTATCCGCCACCCCAGCGAGGTGCTGAAGGTAGGGGATACCGTGTCGGTCGTGGTGCTGGATGTGGACGCAAAAAAGAACCGCATCAGCCTTTCCATTCGTCAGGCTTAAGGCTTGTCAACTGGTTTTTTCAGCAGGGGCATTGTGCGGTTTGTGGATTATACATAAAACAGTTATGTCAACAAAAACACAACAAACATGTTGAAACAGCATGTTGAAAACCCTGTTGAAAATGTGGAAAACCCTTGAGCTGATGCGGAAAACGGAAACAGGAATGTAACAAACACATAATTACGCACTAGTTTCTGTAAACCGCTGTAACTACATTGAAACCAAATTTTTGTTAAAATTTTTGTGTGAACTGAACAAAAGGATCTCCACAGCAGAAACTGACTCTGCTTTGGGGATCCTTTTTTCTGCGGACCTGGGGGGAAAGAACGGTTTTGTTCACAAATTGTTGGTTGACGATGCATGTACGGCAAGGTAAAATTATAATGAATGAAATGAGGCTGCCAAACGGCAGCAGAACCGGCAGGAACCGGCTGAAAAGCCATCAAATGGAGGAGCGATTATGCGGCGCAGATTCAAAGGGGATCGGACATATCTGAACTGGGGAATGACTGCTTTCTTTGTGATTGCAGCGTCGATCCTGTTCTATATGGCACTGAGCTATATGGGAGTGATCGGGGCAAAGCTTGCGCGAATCGTAAAGATCCTCAGCCCGTTTATCTGGGGCTTTGCGATCTGCTATTTCCTGCTTCCGCTGCAGACAAATGTGGAAGAAAAAATGCTGCTGCCGCTGATGAAAAAGCTGTATCGCAAAAATCGCAAAAAAGACGGCAAGCAGCTTGCCAGAGGCATTTCTGTGCTGCTGTGCGTGGTAGTATTTCTGATCATTCTTGCCGCTTTGGTGTATATGATCATTCCTCAGCTGTATGAAAGCATCAACACCATTGTTTCCAACAGCAGTACCTACTTTGCAAACCTTACTGCATGGCTCAGCAAAGTGCTGGAAGCCTACCCTGAGCTGGAGAACTATGTGCTGGGCTTTGTGGGCGATGTAAACGAAGACCTGGTCGCATGGATCGCCAACAAGGTCATGCCGAGTCTGGGCTCACTGGCCTCCAGTGTTACCAGCGGTGTGCTCAGTGTGGTAAATGCTCTGTATAACCTGGTCATCGGCATTATTGTAAGCACTTATCTGCTGGCCGGTCACGAAAAGTTTGCAGCACTGATGCGAAAGGTGCTTTACAGCGTGTTTACGGTGGAGGCAGCGGAAAAGATCCGTGCAGGTGTTGCTTTTGCCGATAAAACAATGATGAGCTTTATCAGCGGCAAGATCTACGACTCGGTCATCGTTGGCCTGATCTGCTACATCGTCTGCTCAATCCTGCGCATCCCTTATGTGCTGCTGGTCAGTACCATTGTGGGTGTAACCAATATTATTCCTTTCTTCGGGCCGTTCATTGGTGCGGTGCCTTCGGCGCTCATCATTCTGATGATCGACCCCATGAAGTGCCTGGCATTCATTATTTTCGTTGTGATCCTGCAGCAGGTCGACGGCAACTTCATTGGCCCCAAGATCCTCGGCAGCACCACCGGCATCAGCGGATTCTGGATCATGTTTGCTATTATTGTGGGCGCAGGCCTGTTTGGCTTCTGGGGAATGCTGCTGGGCGTGCCGGTGTTTATCCTGATCTACACCAGCTTCCGCAACCGGGTGAACCGCAAGCTGGAAAAGAGCGGCCTTCCCAGCAATACAGAGGATTATATGAACTTTGCCGGTATTGATCCTGTGAGCCGCGAGGTGATTCATACGGGCAATCGACGCAGAAAAAGAAGAACGGCAGAAGCCGAAGCTTCTGCCGCAGAAGAGATCTACCGGGAATATACAGATAAACCGGGAAAATAAACGGGAATTCCGTTACCGATGAGCGAGGGTATCGTGAGCCTCTTTCAGTGCTGCGCACAGGGCAAGGATATCTTCCTCTGTGGTAAAGCGGGAAAAACTGATGCGCAGTGCGCCATCAATGACCTTTGAATCGATTCCCATAGCTTCCAGAACATGGCTCCGCCCGCCCTTTTTGCAGGCGGAGCTTTTTGATACATAAACTTCTTTGGTCTCTAGCACATTCATCAGCACTTCGCTGCGCCAGCCGGGCAGAGAGACGCTGAGAATATGGGGAGCACCGCCGCCAATCGCAACCAGCTCAGGCAGTTCGCGCTGCAGAGTTTCCAGTGCCAGGGTGCGCAGAGAAAGCATACGGCTGATGTTCTCCTGCATATGGGCAGCGCTCACTTCACATGCTGCACCAAAAGCGGCGATCTGCGGCATAGCTTCTGTGCCGGCACGGCGGGCGTTTTCCTGGCTGCCGCCAACAATGAATGGCTTGATTTTCAGCCCGTTTTTGATGTACAATGCTCCAATGCCCTTTGGCGCGTGGATCTTATGCCCGCTGATGCTGATCATATCCGCACCAAGGTTTTTTGCAGAAAAAGGAACCTTGAGGAAGGACTGCACCGCATCGGTGTGCAGCAGGGCCTGAGAGCCTGCTTTTTTCAGGGCTTTGGCAATTGCTGCGATGTCGGTAACACAGCCGGTCTCGTTGTTCACCATCATCAGGGAAACCAGAATGGTATCCGGGCGCAGTGCGTTTACCACATCTTCCGGCGTGATCTTTCCGTCGCGGTCCGGAACCAGGCGGGTCACTTCAAACCCGCGGCTCTCCAGAAGGTCCAGGCTCTTGCGAACGGCATCGTGTTCCACGGCGCTGCTGATCACATGATTGCCGCGGCGCTTCATGCTTTCGGCCCCATAAAGAATAGCCCAGTTATCGCTTTCGCTTCCGCAGGAAGTGAAGACCAGTTCCTCCGGGCGGCAGCCCAGCGCATCGCTGACCTGTTTTCTGGCTTTGGTCAGCAGTTGATTGGCGGCGCGGCCAAGGGTATGGGTAGAGCTGGGGTTACCGTATACTTCGGTCATAGCATGTACCGCTGCCTCGGCTGCCTCGGCGCAGACGCGAGTGGTTGCGGCATTATCCAGATAATGTTCCATAACAGTTGCATCCTTATAGTCAGTATTCTATACTAAATCATTAGGGAATAATAAAGAATTCATTTGCGGCGGATGCCGCACAGTGAGTGAGAGAAACGCATGAAATATATTATATCTACTCTCGGTTGCAAGGTCAACCAGTATGAGACCCAGGCAATGGAAACCTTATTAATGGCGCATGGGCACGAAAGTGCCGCACCGGGTGAGATTGCCGATGCCGTTATAATAAACACCTGCGCCGTTACAGCGGAAAGCGGACGCAAGTCCCGCCAGACGATCCGCCGCCTGAGGGATGAGAATCCTGGGGCAGTGGTTGGTGTGTGCGGCTGCTATTCCCAGCTGGATCCCGCTGCAGCCCAGAGCATTGGGGCGGATGTAGTCTTCGGTTCCGCGGACCGCACCGGATTTGTGGCAGCGCTGGAAGAGGCGTGGAAGTCCCGCACACCAACCGTGCAGGTCGACCGGCCGTTCGACCGGCGTGTTATGGAAGTGCTGCCGGCTGGCGCAATGGGCGGCAGGACCCGCGCTATGCTGAAAATTCAGGATGGCTGCGTGAATTTCTGTTCTTACTGCATTATTCCCTACACACGCGGGCGCATCTGCAGCCTGCCGATTGACCAGGCCGTAAAAGAAACGGAACGCCTGCGGGATGAGGGCTACCGGGAGCTGGTGCTTACCGGCATTGAAGTGGCAGCCTATGGCTCGGATCTGCCGGGCAAGCCGACTCTTGCGGATGTGATCGTTGCCTGCGCCGAGGTTTCGGGCAGCATGCGTATCCGCCTGGGTTCGCTGGAACCAACGCTGGTCACCCGGGAGTTTGCGCAGCGAACTGCTGCAACCGGCAAACTCTGCCGCCATTTTCATCTTTCCATGCAGTCTGGCTGCGACCGCACCCTGAAAGCAATGAACCGCAAGTACGACACGGCCCGTTACTATGAAACGGTGTGCATTCTGCGGGAGGCTTTTCCCGGCTGTGCCATTACCACCGACATGATCACCGGATTCCCCGGCGAAACCGAAGCCGACCAGCAGGAAAGCCTGGAATTCATTCAGAAGTGTGAGTTTTCCGGTATGCATATTTTCCCCTATTCCCGCCGGCCGGGCACTGTGGCAGATAAGCTGCCGCAGCAGCATACCTCCGCAGTCAAGTCTGCCCGTGCACGCGAGGCACAGAAGGTTGCGGACCAGATGGAGGAAAAATTCCTTCAGCAGAGTGTGGGCCAGGTGCTTCCGGTACTGTTTGAAACAGAAGAGGACGGCTTCAGCATTGGCCACAGCGATACCTATCTGCGCGTGAAGGTTCCGGGAACGGAGCTGCGCGGAAAACTGAAGAACATAAAGATCAGCTGCCTGGAAGCAGGAGTGCTTGTAGGAGAGATCATAGATTAAAATCAATTGGAGAACGTACCATGACAGAAAACAGAGTGTATAATTTCGCTCCCGGTCCATCGATCCTTCCGGAGGAAGTGCTGCAGCGTGCAAGAGATGAAATGATGAATTACCGATCTTGCGGCATGTCAGTGATGGAGATGAGCCACCGAAGTAAGATGTTCATGGATATTTTCTCATCTACCAAAGAGTCTTTCCGCAGTATGCTCCGGATCCCCGATACACACGAGATCCTGTTTCTGCAGGGCGGAGCAACGCTGCAGTTTGCCGGAATCCCCATGAATCTGCTTCGCGGCGGAACCGCTGACTATGCGGTAACGGGCAATTTCAGCGGAAAGGCTGCCAAAGAGGCAGAGAAATATGGCAAAGTGAACCTGGCCTGCGATACCGGTGCCACAGGGCACGACCGCATCCCTGCCCAGAGCGAGCTGAAGCTCAGCTCCGATGCCCGCTATTTCTATTACTGCGCCAACAACACCATTTATGGTTCGGAGTGGCACTATATTCCCGAAACAAACAGTACGCTGGTTTGCGACATGTCTTCGGATATTCTTTCTCAGCCGGTGGATGTATCCCGCTATGGCCTGATCTATGCCGGCGCACAGAAAAATATGGCACCTGCCGGCCTTACCGTTGTAATCGTGGATAAGAGCCTTGCAGGCCATGCTATGCCCTTTACCCCGGAAGTAATGGATTACAGCGTGCTCATTAAGCACGACAGCATGCTGAATACACCGCCCTGCTGGTGCATTTATATGCTGGGGCTCACGCTGGACTGGCTGAAGACCCAGGGCGGCGTTGAGGGAATGGAAGAGATCAAACGCGAGCGCGCACGCAGGGTTTATGCAGTGCTGGATGACAGCAGCTTCTACCGCCCCCATGTGCTGCCCGGCTCCCGCAGCGACATGAACATTACCTTCCGCACGCCGTCGGAAGAGCTGGATGCTGCTTTTGTAAAAGAAGCAGCTGCCAATGGCCTTGTGAATGTGAAAGGCCACCGGATCACGGGCGGTCTGCGTACCTCGCTGTACAATGCAATGCCCATGGAAGGCGCAGATGCGCTGGTAAAGTTTATGAAAGAATTTGAGGTCAGACACCATGTTTAAAATAAAAACCATGAACGCCATCTCCGAATGCGGGCTTGACGTGCTGAAAAAACGCGGCTGTGAAGTTGGCCCGGATACCGAAGCTCCCCAGGCATTGCTGATCCGCAGCGCCGATATGCACAGCTATGAAATGAACCCGGAGCTGCTGGCAATCGGGCGCGCCGGCGCGGGATTTAACAACATTCCTATCGAGGACTGCGCAGAGAACGGCATTGTTGTGTTCAACACTCCCGGTGCAAATGCGCAGGCAGTGAAAGAACTGGAGCTGTGCACGCTGGTGCTTTCCAGCCGTGATGTGATGGGCGGCGTGGAATTTGTGAAGAGCCTTGCCGGCAAGGGCGAGGAAATTCCTGCCCTGGTAGAAAAAGGGAAAAACGCATTCTCCGGCCCGGAACTTATGGGAAAAACGCTGGGCGTGATCGGCCTGGGCGCCATTGGTGCCATTGTTGCCAACATCGCACTGGAACTGGATATGACGGTGATCGGCTACGATCCCTTTATGTCGGTAGAAGCTGCCTGGCAACTTTCCAAAAACGTGATCCGGGCAGAAAACCTCAGCGACCTGCTGGCCGAAGCGGATTATATCAGCGTAAATGCCCCGTATAATAAAGACACGCACCATATGCTGAATGCGGATACCTTTGCCATGATGAAGGACGGGGTGCGCATTGTGAATGAATCCCGCGCCGAGCTGATCGACGACGAGGCAATGACCGAGGCGCTGAAGAGCGGCAAGGTGGCAAAGTATGTTACCGATTTTCCCAACGAGACCATTCTGAAAGCCCCCAACGTGATCGTGATGCCCCATATGGGCGCGGTGACCCCCGAGAGCGAAGAGCGCTGCGCAGTAATGGCAGCAAACGAGCTGTATGATTATCTGGCCAACGGCAACATCCGCAACAGTGTAAACCTGCCCAATGTTTCCCTGGGCCGTATGGGCGTTTGCCGCCTGTGTGTGATTCACCGCAATGTGCCCCGCATGATCACCCGCATCCTGGATGCCATCAGCGAGCGGAACATCAACGTGGAACACATGATCAACAAGCCGCGCGAAAAATATGCTTACACCATCGTTGACCTTGGCGAGGCTGTGGGCGAGGATGTGGCAGAAAGCATTCGCAGCATGAAGGACGTTTTGCGGGTACGAATCATATGACAGAAAAACTCTATTATGCCAACAGCCACCTGTTCTCCTTTTCGGCACAGGTGATCTCCTGCACAGAGACCAATGGAACCTGGGCCCTTGAGCTGGACCGCACCGCCTTTTTCCCCGGCGGGGGCGGACAGGAATGCGACACGGGAACCATCGCCGGCCTGCGCGTGGAAAAAGTGAAGGAAGCAGGGGAGAAGATCCTGCATTTTG
>JAKSSN010000043.1 GCA_024403095.1 Oscillospiraceae bacterium | reverse complement strand
CGATTACGTTTGGTAGAACTTATTTGAGCACCCATGTATCTTTAAAACCTCCGCCCTGTGAAGAATTAACAATAAAACTGTCGGGATTGCGAGAGAAACGGGTCAGACCGCATGGCCAGACCTGGGTCTTGCCGGCACCGGAAAGCACATAAGCACGCAGGTCAGCTTTGCGTTCCACGGTTTCGCCGTTGTCAACGATCGGCAGATCCTGGAAGTCGATGACCTCCTGGGCAATGAAGCGGCGGGGCTGAGCAATTACGGTCTGCTTCAGATCCTCCAGCTGTTCGGGAGTGAGCTTGCTGCCAAACACCACACCGTATCCGCCGGCTTCGGCCACATCCTTAATAACCAGCTTGCCAATGTTTGCAAGCACATATTCCCGGTCTTCCTCATAGAAGGGAAGATAGGTAGGAGCATTGTTCAGGATGGGCTCCTCGTTCAGGTAATAGCGGATCATCTTGGGTACGAAATAGTAGATTCCCTTATCGTCGGCCACGCCGTTGCCAAAGGCATTCAGCACGGCCACATTGCCGGCACGATAAGCACTCATCAGGTTGGGAATACCGATCAGAGAATCGGGCTCAAAGGTGAGCGGATCCATGTATTCATCCGAAACACGGCGGTAAATGGCGCCGACCTTCAGGTCACCATGGGTGGAACGGTAATACAGAGTTTCGTTCTTAACATAAAGGTCTTCGCTTTCGCAGAGCACAGCGCCAGAACGCTCCGCAAGATAGGAATGCTCAAAGTAAGCCGCATTGTAACGGCCGGGAGTGAACACCACATTGATGCCGCCGGTATTCACACTGTCCATGGTCTCGCGAAGCAGCTGACCATAGTTGCGGTTATCCACCACGTGGTTGCGGCGGAAGGTGTCGGGAGAGCACTGCCGGCAGAGGTCGCGGGCAATCAGCGGGTAAGAGGCACCGGAGGGAATGCGGAGGTTATCTTCCAGAATGTACCAAACCCCGTCCTTTCCCTTTACCAGGTCAATGCCGGAGATGTGGCTGTAAATGCCCTTGATGGGGGTGAAGCCTTCGCACTGGGGCAGATAGCCGGGAGAGCGGTATACAAAATCTTCCGGCACAACGCCGTCGTTAATGATCCGTTTCTCGCTGTAAATATCTTTCAGAAACGCGTTCAGCGCATCCACGCGCTGAATGAGTCCCTTTTCCAGCTGGGGCCATTCCTCGGCGGTGATGATCCGGGGGATCGCATCAAAGGGAAACAGACGTTCGTTAAAGGTGCCGTTTTTGTAAATACCAAATTTTACGCCATATCGTGCCAGCTGACGGTTGATCCGTTCTTCGTGCTTCAGCAGATCATTCATGGATCTCTCTCCTTATCCTGATAGTAACGGGGATGCTGCGGGAAAATAGTGCTGAGAAAACAGTATTAATATTTTAAATAGTATAGTGATACTTTCATACAGCGTCAAGCACTAAAAGAAGAATACCATACGAAAAAGATATGATTAACTTATCCTTTTTCGCATAGATCGATCCGTTCTGCGGGGAAAAAGCGGATCAGGAGTGAAGGTCTCGAATCTGGCAGCCGCTTTGGCGGTCTCTGAGTTTCTGGTGCTCCAGCAGGGAAAGGACTTCGCTTTGGCGGGAATTGGAAAAATAACCCAGTCGCTTTGTTTCCAGGTTTGCCTGCAGCAGCAGAAAATGCCCGGGATCATTTTTTATGGAATGAATGCTGCTCTGTGCGCACTGCATTCCCTCGGGCGTATAGGAAGCATAGCCGGCCAAAAGAGTTTCCTGCATCTTCTCCAGCTCATAATCCACCTGTTCCTCCGGCCAAAAGCGGGGATCCTCCGGATCACCAAACAGGGGGCCGGACCAGAAACAAAACACATTTTCTGCGCTGCGGGTCTCGCTTTTCGTCAGCACCAGGGAAGCAAAGGCGGTAGGCTCCATGAGATTCGTCTCGCGGGCGTGCACTTCGCCCACCGGAGAGGCAGGAAACAGGCCGCCGTCGTTCATTTCCTGCAGGCAGGCAAGCAGAGGAATGCCGGGGGTAACGCGCTCAATGGCCAGCAGATGCCCGCCCTCGGCCACAAAGGGGCAGAGGCAGGATATATGTGCATGGTACAGCGTGCGGAAAAGCTCCAGCTGCTGCGAGAAGGGAAGAAAGCGAAACGGTGTCCACAGAGGCCGCGTGTTTTCGTGCAGTGTGCGAAGGCTGATCACCGTGTCGTAAGCGGCGGCAGGCAGATCTTTTACATCGCAGGCTAGAAAATCCACGTTCTCCAGCTTCAGCCTTGCCTTTACCTGCTGGGCAACAGCAATGGAGTTGGCCGAGCGGTCAACTGCGGTGATGTGTGCCTGGGGACAAAGCCGGGCCAGAAAAGCAGTGAGGATGCCGTTTCCGCAGCCGACTTCCAGAATATTCTTTCCCAAAAAGGATTGGTTATTATACAGCCACTGGCTGAAGCTGCTGATCACATCGGCATCGGCATAGGCAGTGAACAGCATGCCTGCTTCCAGAGAAGTGTTTTCAAAATCATAAAGCTCCGTCTGGTTGAAGGGATCGTCTTTGGCTTTCAAACGCTGCTCCAGCTCCTCCTCCGTAATGCCGGCAGGGGAAAACTCATCAAACTGCTGATAAATACGGCGGCCTTCCGAGCCGAATTTCTTTTCCAGCCCGGCTAAAAGCTGCCGGTCGTCAATCTTTTTTATTCCAAATTCTGCCAGAATGGGGCCCATGATTGCCCCTTTGTTTTTCTTGCCCATTGCGCGCCCTCCAAGGTGCTTTTTTCTGCCCGTAGTCTATCAATTTTCGGTCTGAATGACAATACCCGCTGCGCTTGAAAAGCATAGTTGGCATAGTGTATACTGAGCTGAACAAAATGGACGGTGTAAAGAAGGGAAAACGGGCAATGCAGCCAGAGAAAGTGGAAAACAATTGGACATTGCTGCGCCGCGCGCTGAAGGCGGCGCTGACCTTTCTGCCGGCGCTGCTGTTTTGGGAACTGCTGCTGAGCATCCAGCTGGAGGGAAAATTTGCCCTTCCGGCAGGAATGCTCCTCTTTTTGCCGGCGCAATGCGCGGCGCTTGGTTTTCTGCCTTGCCTGTGCCCCAACGAAAGGGCTGGCCGCGTCTTCTGCCTTATAGAGCTTGCCGGGCTCTGCCTGTTTTACGGGGCAAATCTTATCTATTTTCGAATTTTCGGTTCGCTGATTCCGCTTTCCATGATCGGTATGGGCATGGATGCGGTAACAAATTTTGGCTGGGCGCTGCGCTCCACGCTGAAAGAATCTGTGGGCTGGATCCTGTTTCTGCTGCTGCCGCTGGTGCTGTATGTGCCGGGTCTGCGGCATTTTCGGCCAAACTTTTCGCTGCGGGGAGTGCTGCCCCGGGCAGTGCTGTCGCTGGCAGCCATTGTGCTTTGGCTGTTAGGCGCTGTCAGCCTGCCGCTGGGAGGAACCGAACCGCAGTCGGTCTATGCGGCCTACCATGATGCGGGCATATCATCCAACGATTCCGCAGCGCGGCTGGGTGTGCTGACCAGCACCCTGCTTGGGCTGCGAGGCGAAACCGCGCAGGAAATGGACCTGCTTAGCGACGGGAACGAAGAGGTTCCGGTTTATCCCCTGGTGAAAGAAGAACTGCCAGCAGAAGAGGCGGCTCCGCAGCTGCCGGAGACCATGGCAGTTGCGCCGGCAGAGGCTGCAGAAGCGAAGGTCATCGACCGTTCCGGCCCCAATATTCTGCCGGAGATCGATTTTGCTGCCCTGGCAGAAGGGACCCAAAACAAAGCATTAAAAGAGCTCAGCGAATATTTTGGTGCCAAAACTCCTACCTCCCGCAATGCTTACACGGGCATGTTTGCGGACTGCGACCTGATCTATATCTGTGCGGAGGCATTTACCTCCTGGGCAATCGATCCGCAGATCACCCCCACGCTTTACCGCCTTTCCACCCAGGGGATCCTGCTGCCCAATTACTACAACAGCTTCCGCAACACAACTACAAACGGGGAATTTGCCTTTCTTACCGGCCTGTGGCCGGATACCTCCCGCAATGCAAACGAGGGGTCCAGTATGGGCAGCATGTCCCAATCGGCAGAAAATACCATGCCCTTTGGCCTGGGAACCATGTTCCGCCAGCAGCTGGGCGCCAGTGCCTACGGCTACCATAATTACCTGGGCAGCTACTATAACCGCAAAAACTCGCTGGAAAACCTGGGCTTTACCACAAAGTTCATGGACGATGGAATGACATTTTCCTCTTCCTGGCCGGCATCCGACCTGGAAATGATGCAGCAGTCGGTGGATGATTATATCAGCGGCGGGCAATATGTGGCATATTACATGACGTTCAGCGGGCACGGCCCCTATACACCGGATAATGTGATCTATGAGAAGAATATTAAAACGCTGGAATCACTTTTGAACGGGCGCAGCATGAACGCAAAAGTAAAGGGATACCTTGCCTGTAACCTGGAGCTGGAATACGCAATGGAATACCTGCTGCAGCGACTGGAGGAGGCCGGGCGGCTGGAACGCACTGTGATCGTGATCGCCGGGGACCATTATCCCTATTACCTGGATGTGCCGGCGGTGAGTGCGCTGCTGGGCCACACCGTGGAGGCGCAATTTGAATCCGGCCACAGCGGCTGTATTCTGTGGAGCGGGGCATTGGAAGAGCCAATTGTGAACGAAGTGCCTTGCTGCAATGTGGACCTGCTGCCCACAGTACTGAACCTGTTCGGGCTGGAATACGATTCGCGCCTGCTGGCAGGAACTGACGTATTTTCCGACGGGCTGCATGCGGCGGTGCTGTATAACCGCAACTTCGTATCGGAAGTGATGATGTACGAATATGCTTCCGGCAAGTTCCAGTGGACCGGGCCAAAAGAAGACTTTGAAAAAACGGCAGCCCGGGCATATTACAAAAGCATGTGCAGCTGGCTGAACCGAAACATTGCGGCGTCCTTGAGTGTTGTTGCAAACGATTATTATGATTATGTATGGACGGCTTCGGGCCTGAAGGCTGCGGAGACGGACGCAGAATAAAAAACCATAAAGGAGAAACTATAAATGGAACTGCTTGAATTAATGAAACAGCGCCACAGCATCCGCAAATATCTCGCACAGCCCATTGAAGAGGAAAAACGTGCCGTACTGGATGCCATGGCAGCCCAGCTGAATGAAGAAAGCGGAATGAACATTCAGCTGATCTATGACGAGCCAAAGTGCTTTTCCTCCATGTTCATCTCCCATTATGGCGCGTTTTCCGGCTGCAGCAATTACATCTGCCTGGTAGGCAGCAAAAGCGACCCCGAGCTGGATGAAAAGTCGGGCTATTACGGCGAACAGCTGGTGCTGAAAGCGCAGGAGCTGGGGCTGAATACCTGCTGGGTGGCCTTAACACATGGAAAGACCACTGCCAAAGTGGGCCGGGACGAAAAACAGACCATTGTGATCGCCCTGGGCTATGGAGCGGAGCAGGGGCGGCCGCACAAGAGTAAGGCCTTGTCTGCGGTTTGTTCCGCCAAAGGGGAAGCTCCGGAGTGGTTTAAAGCCGGTATGGAGGCTGTGCTGCTGGCACCCACTGCAGTGAACCAGCAGAAGTTCCTGTTTAATCTGCAGGGGGAGACCGTAACGGCAAAAAGCCGCGGAGGAATCTGCAGTAAGATCGACCTTGGCATTGTGAAATATCATTTCGAGGCTGTTTCCGGCCACAAGGTAAAATAAAAAGAAGAGACTGTACTCGCTGAGCGGGTACAGTCTCTTCTTTTTATCGGCTTGCCAGGTAAGCGAGCTCTGCGGCGCCCCACAGGGCATCGTGTTCCGGTTCCACAAGCTCTGCACAGGAGGAGAGCGCTTGTTCAACAAGGCTGCGGTAAGAATTCTTTGGCATTAATAGGCCGCCGAGCAGGGCAAGACGGGGGCGCTCGATGCTAAGCTTATGTGCCAGTGCTTCAACCTGCGGCCGAAGCTGTTCCGCCTGGCGGCGCAGAAGAGCAAGGCTTTCCGGATCCTTCCGGTCCGCACAGGCGATCACTACTGGCGCCAGAGCGGCAATATGTGCCTTGCCTCTCTCTTCGGAATAAACATAGCGCAGCAGGTCGGCAAGGTCTTTTGCACCCGCGGCCTCCATAACAGCCCGGGCAAGCGAGCTCATCTCAAACTGTTCGTCCAGAGCTTTGGCGGTAAGCGAAAGTGCTTCGCGGCCAATGGCATAACCACTTCCTTCGTCGCCCAGCAGGTGGCCAAGCCCGCCGCAGCGGGCAAAGGTGCCAGCTTCATTCCTGCCGCAGCAAATGGAGCCTGTGCCGCAGATCAGCACGCAGCCCGGCCCCTGCATGGCGCCGGCAAGCGCAATCTCATGGTCGCCCAGCAGAGTAAGCCTGCCGCAAAATCCGGCGCGCTCCAGCTCCTGCACCAGCAGGTCTTTGGCAGGACCGGCTGAAATACCGGCCATGCCCAGGCAGAGGCTTGTGCACTCGCTCATATTGCCGCAGGCAGAAAAGAGCTCTCTCAGCTGCAGGCAAAATCGGTCTTTGCCCAGCACGGCAAGGTTCAGGGAACCAAATTCCAGGCGGCGAAGGAGCCGGTTATCCATCGTGCGGAGCTCGGCACGGGTGTGGGAGCCGCCGCCATCGATTCCAAGTAGGAACATAGTATTATTACCTCAGTACAGATGGTATTGCTGCTTATGCGAAAGAAAAGCCGCAGAATCGTTCTCCGCCATTTGCAGCAGAGTATGAACAGACCAGTCAGGATCCTCAAACAGCCGGTGGCCGGCAAGCTGACTGATAAAAGGCAGCGATTCTCCCTCCCGCAGCGGAAGAAACTGAAAACTGTTCGGGTACAGCCGGCGCAGAAGGTCCAGCAGGTGAATGCCAACAGCGTAGCTTTGCAGAAGCTCCGGCGAAGCAACCTTCAGGCGGAGCCCTTCGCAGTGCTGCCCCGCATATTTGGAGGCGGTGGGGGTGAATTCTGCTGCCTGGGCAGTGATTCCGGGCAGAGTGAGGGAAGAAAAAGCTTCGCACAATTCGTGAGCGCAAATATAGGGTGCGCCAAGAACCGTGAACGGATGGGGCGTTCCGCGCCCTTCGGAACAGTTGGTGCCTTCCAGCAGGCAGGTGCCGGGGTACAGCAGTGCCGCTTCATAGGAGCGAAGATTGGGGCTTGGGTTTACCCATGCCTTTCCCCAATCCGAAAAAGTCATGCTGCGGTCAAGCCCCTGGCAGGGAACGATATGAACGTCGGAATCCAGATTCAGCTCCTGCCTGACCATGCCGGCGAATTCGCCGCAGGTCAGCCCATAGCGCACAGGCATCTCATAGCAGCCAACAAAGCTGCGAGCAGGAGAGAGCAAGGTGCTTCCTTCTACTCGGCTGCCCAGCGGATTTGGGCGGTCAAGCACTACCAGGCGCTTCTTATATCTGGCGCAGTCTTCCACCAGAGCGCGCAGGGAGGAAATATAAGTATAGTAGCGGCAGCCAACATCCTGAATATCATAAACGATGGTGTCTGCAAGGTCATAAACCTCAAAGGGAATGCGCTGGCTGCCTGCAGAATAAGCACTGTAGACCGGAAGACCGGTTGAAGGGTCGATTCCGTTGCCAAAAACTTCCCCGGCTTCCAGAGTTCCGCGAAGGCCGTGCTCAGGGGCAAGCAGCAGGCGCAGATCACACAGTGGACGCAAAAGGTCTGCCGTGTGAATGCCCTGCGAGCTGCAGCTGGCAGCATTGCAGAACAAAGCAACCCGGCCGGCAAACAACCCGGCATATTCCGCAGCGCGGTCGGCTCCAATTTTCAGCATGGCTCAGCTCCAGTGGCCAGCGCCTCGGCAACGCGGCCCTTTGCGTTTGCCAATACAAGCGCGGCAGCATCTGCGTCCAGCTGCAGCAACAGCATCACAATGGCCTGCTTGCAGCGGTAGCTGCAGGCCTCCAGAGCGGCCACGGCCTCATCTTCCGGGGCGCCCGCAGCTTCGCATACAATGCGGATGCAGCGGCGGATCAGCTTTTGGTTGGAAGGCTTCACATCTACCATGCGGTTGCCATATACCTTACCCAAACGGATCATGGCGCCGGTGGAGAGCATGTTCAGCACCATCTTTTGGGCGGTGCCGCTTTTCATGCGTGTGGAGCCGGCAATCACTTCCGGGCCGGGGGTGGGAGCGATCCCAATATCGGCAGCGTGGTCAATGGGCGAGCCGGGAGCGCAGGTAACTCCAATGATCGCGGCGCCTTTTTCGCGCGCGTAGCCCATGGCGCCAAGAACATAAGGGGTGCGGCCGCTGGCAGCAATGCCGACCAGAACGTCGCTGGAGTTAAAAGAGATAGCCTCCAGGTCGGAGCAGGCCAAACGGGGATCGTCCTCGGCTCCCTCTACGGCACGAAAGATCGCTTCGCGGCCGCCGGCAATCAGCCCCTGAACCAGCTGAGGGTCAGTGGAAAAAGTGGGCGGACATTCCACAGCATCCAGAATACCCAGGCGCCCGGAGGTGCCGCAGCCAATATAAATGAGCCGGCCGCCATTGGAAAGGCGGTCTGTGATCAGATCAATGGCGGCTGCAATCTGGCCGGTGACAGCCGCAACGGCAGGGGCAACCTTTTGGTCTTCGCGATTAATGAGCTCCACCATCTCCAAAGTGGAAAGTGTGTCGATTTGGGCGGTGAGGGGATTTGGCTGCTCGGTGGGAAGAGAATTAATTTCGTAAACGGATTCCATACGTGGCCTCCCGTAATGATTCTTGAGCTCAATATATCCACAGAAAACAGGCTTGTCAAAGCTGTGCAGGGAAAGACAACAATCAAACACAAAAAACAGCAACCACATCGCAAGACAAGAGGGCGCTTCTCTTGCTAGAATTTAATCGTACAAAAGGGAAAAGGCCCGTTTCTGCCAAACGTGCCAAAGAAGGGGGGAACTCCAGTTGCAGAATAATATGCAGAAAAAGGATCCGGCAGCTGTGAAGGTGTCGCGGTTCAGCAAGTATAAAAAAACACTGGCACTGCTCACAATGGTCGCGCCGGGGGCAATTTGGCTGTTCCTGCTTCGCTACCTGCCCATGGGCGGCATAGTGCTTGCTTTTAAGAACTACAAGGTATATCCCCGCAACCCGACCTTTT
Source organism: Oscillospiraceae bacterium (assembly GCA_024403095.1). Classification (GTDB taxonomy): domain Bacteria; phylum Bacillota; class Clostridia; order Oscillospirales; family Oscillospiraceae; genus Limivicinus. Next base: position 2,885 of record JAKSSN010000043.1, on the reverse strand, counting down.
TCAACAACCTGAAGCACAGTGCCTGGGTCGGCTTTAAGAATTTTAAGTTTATGTTCATGACGGATGATGCCTGGGTCATGATCCGCAACACACTGGCGTATAACATTGTGTTTATTATCCTTGGCGTGATCATCCCGGTGGCATTTGCCATTATGATGAACGAGCTCACCAAAAAGTACGTGGCAAAGGCATACCAGACGCTGATGTTTTTCCCCTACTTCCTTTCCTGGATCGTTGTCAGCTATTTCCTGAACGCGTTCCTGGATCCGCAGTACGGCCTGCTGCCTTCCATGCAGCTGGCAGCCGGGCAGGCGGCAACCAACATCTATACCACCATAAAGCCATGGCCATACATCATAGTATTTGCCAATCTTTGGAAAAATGTTGGCTATTCCACTGTTTTGTATCTGGCAGCGATCGCCGGCATCGATACCAACCAGTATGAAGCCGCGGCCATCGACGGCGCCACCAAGTGGCAGCAGATCTGGCATGTTACCATTCCCAATCTGCGTACCATGATCGCAATTCTGTTTATTCTGAACGTTGGCAAGATCTTCAATGCCGACTTCGGTCTGTTCTATAACCTGCCTATGCAGAACGGTGCACTGTTTCCGGTTACGCAGGTTACCGACACTTTTATTTACCGTGCCATGCTGAATACAGGAAACCTGGGCATGAGCGCAGCGGCCGGCCTGCTGCAGAATGTGGTTGGTTTCTTCTGTATCCTTGGCGCAAATGCCGTGGTCAAGAAGCTGGATTCCGACAGCTCACTGTTCTGAGGAGGGTGCGATATGAAGAAAAAGAACCATCGTTTGACCTCCGTCAGCCTGGGAACCGAAACCGTGTTTCATGTGATCCTGGCGCTGTTCTCCCTGGCCTGCATTATTCCGTTTATTTTTGTTGTTATCATTTCGTTCTCATCCGAGCAGTCGATCCGCGAGATCGGTTATTCCTTTGTTCCTTTGGCCTGGAGCACCGACACTTACACCTATGCCTTCCAGAAGCTGCCCCAGATCTGGCGCTCCTTCTTTAACAGCGTGTTCATCACAGTGGTTGGCACGGTGCTCAGCACCGGCATCTGCGCCCTTTATTCCTACGCACTCTTCCGCCCGGACTTTAAGTTCCGCAATTTCTTTACCTTCTTCAGCTTTTTCGTAATGATCTTTGGCGGCGGCCTGGTGCCCACCTATATCATTTCCAAACAGGTGCTGCACCTGAGTGAAAACTATGCGGCGCTGATCGTTCCCCTGCTGGTAAGCCCCTTCAACATCATTGTGATGCGTACCTTCTTTAAGAGCTCGGTCCCCATGGAACTGATCGAAGCGGCAACGATCGACGGCAGCGGTGAATATTCCACCTTCCTGCGCGTTGTGCTTCCCATTTCCAAGCCCGGCATTGCCACCATCGCCTTGCTGAATGCTCTGGCCTACTGGAACGACTGGTTCCAGTCGCTGCTGTACATCCGGCAGAAAAAGGTGCTGCAGCCGCTGCAGGCACTGCTGATGGAGCTGCAGAACAACGTGGAATATCTGAACCGCATGTCTGGCGTGCTGGGTGCGGATGCGATTAAAGAAGCCATGCGTGCGCCAACCCAGTCGCTGCGTATGGCACTGGTTGTGATTCTGGTCATTCCCATCGCCTGCGCCTATCCCTTCTTCCAGCGCTACATTATTGCCGGTCTTACCATCGGCTCCGTAAAAGGCTGATACAGCAAAATTGCTGTTAAAGTATAAAAAATATCATGGAGGAAAAAAACATGAAAAAAGCACTTGCTCTTCTGCTTGCTGTTCTTATGCTTGCTTCTCTGGCCGCCTGCGGCGCATCCACTGCACCCGCAGCCGCTCCTGCTGCAGCAGCACCCGCAGCAGAAAAAACCGAAGAAGCTGCACCTGCAGCTGCTGAGGAAGCTCCCGCAGCTCTGGAACCCGTAACCCTGAAGATGTGGTTCCACGGCAGCAACGTTCAGCCCGCCGCATCCGAAAAGGTTATGGCAGAGCTGAATGCTTACCTGGCTGACAAGATCAACGTTACTCTGGAACCCATCTGGGGCACCTGGGGCGACTTTGATACCGGCGTTGTCAACGCTCTTGCCGGCGGCGATGATGTAGATATCTACTTCACCTGCAACTGGTCCGCAAACGAATACAACAAGTATGCTCGCGACGGCTACTGGGTAAAGCTTGACGAAATGCTCCCCACCTACGCAGCTGAGCTCATGAGCACCATTCCCCAGGGCATTTGGGACTGCGCAAAGACCAACGGTCTTGACGGCATGGGCATCTATGCTGTTCCCGGCCTGAAGGACACTGCAACCCAGAACTGCTGGGATGTAAACGGCACTCTGCTTGCTGAACTGGGCTACGATGTTGACGCAATCTGCGCAGCTGGCCTGGATTACTACTCCGAAGAGTTCGAAGGCATGCTTCAGGCTGCCAAGGAAGCAAAGGGCAAGGATTTCTACCCCCTGCTGATCGAAGCTGTTGTTCTTGAGCGTATGGTTACCCATTCCTCCATTATCACCGGCGACCTCGGCGGCGGTAACGTTCTCTCCTTCTACTACGATGCAGCTCACCCCTCCAAGGACATCGGCAGCAAGGTTGAAAACAAGTATGCAACCGAAGAGTTTGCAAAGTTTGCAGCAAAGACCTATGAGTACGCCCAGAAGGGTTACATCTCCCCCAGCTGCCAGAGCGTAGCAACCGCTAACGACTACCGCACCGCATGCCAGAGCGCTGGCGAGTACCTGTTCGGCACTCAGTCCTACGCATTCGGCTGCGAGCTTGATTTCTCCAACGCACGCGGCATCGACGTCCGCATGGTTCCCGAGACTGCAGCTTACATGGACTGCACCTCCGGCCAGGGCGCTATGATGGCTATCTCCGTCA